>DATAAL010000344.1:0-6994 GCA_036260145.1 Longimicrobiaceae bacterium
GGAAGTCCGCCGACCCAGGCTCACGATTCATCGCCAAAATGATCAGCGGTCCCGCAACGTCCATATCCTGAATGCACCGTATCTGGTCCTCACGGCCATCGGCCGGACTGATCTGAACCGGTACGGCTGGAGGCTGAGTGGCCGTCTCGATCAGGAGCATCAAGTCCCGGAGGGCGCTCGCGAGGAGGACTCCATCCGCCCCGGTGACCTCACGTACGATCTCGGCGCCTTCCGCGGACTCGCTACCGTGCGTCAGAGGTGGTGCGGTGCGGTAGCCGTGGCGCGCGCGTGACGTGTTGCGAGTCGGTGATGGACGCATGAAGTCGCCTGGCGCGATAGGGGTCTGACTCGTGGCGTACGGGCTTGGGCGTGACGGCACCAATGACAATCCTGTCCCAAACTAAGAGCCAGACGGATCAACGGAAGCGGACAAAAACCGCGAGCAAAGTGCGACATACCTTCCGCGGTCGGGCATCATCTCCACTCCCCCAGGTGCCCGCCTCCCTGTAGCGGGCGCTTGGGTCACGTGGGCAGAGCCTTACTGTCGTTTGCTTATCTGGGGCGCCCACTCAACTGACACACGCCATCCACGGTGATTTCGTGCGCAGGCGCATTCGTGTAGACCTTCCGTCGTCGACCCCGAAAATGGACACGCAGACGGTCTGAACCTTCCATCAGCAGATCCAGCTCTAGAATGTTCGCCACCGTTCCCGTCCGGTGGAGTTCCAGCACAGCCGTGAGCCGGGCAGCGTCGAGAAAGAAGGTTCGATCTCCTCCCAGCTCGCTGAACAGCGGGGGGAGTGGCGACGCCTGAACGGGTCGGCCCGCATCTAGGCCCTGCACCAGCATCTCCAGCGTATTATCCACCTTCCCCCACCGAGTGAGTTCCTCGGGTGGGCGCTCATCAAGCAGGATGCGCCGGGCACGCAATTCGGCGATGTCGTCGGCCGACTTACCCGTAGTCCCCATTTCCGTGAGGTGACCCCGATTGTCCTCAATCGGCACCAGCACAACAGTCCAGCGATCTCCCGCGGCATCTCTCGATCGATCCGCCACCTCCACGGTAGCTTCGGTCGCGGTGTCGCCGAAGGAGAGCCACACCCGACTCGCACCCCAGCGTTGCTTCAGGTCCCCAATGAACGCTGAGTCTTCGCCTCCCGACGGCAGGACCGTGAGGTGAACTCGGCCGTCGCGCTCCTCGATTCGTTCGGCGCGGAGAAAGCGCTTGCCCTGCTGCGATTCCAATAATACGAGGGTGCCCACAGGCCTTTCCAGAGCCCCGGCCGTAGAGCTGGCTGCCGCGGGCCAGGCGGCCGGCTGCCCGGCTCGGGGCGCACCCACCTGCCGACGCTGACCCAGTGGAGGCACAGGGACGAGCTGTTGGGCCGTAAGGTGGGCATATAGAGCCTCGTAGCCCTCTTCGGTACTCACGTCGTACCAGGTGGCTCCCTGGAGGAAGTCGGGGATGTACCGCGCATCTTCTGCCGAGAAGACGATCGGGATGAACTTGTTGTTCCGCCCCTGGGCAGCGTACGCGGAGAGGGTGATCAAGCCCCCCTCCCAGGTTGCGCCGAGTCCCCGGCCAGGCTGCTCCAGCAGGTCAACGCGCCGCTGATAGGTCTCCGTACAGACGACGAGGACGTGGTTCGCCTCCCGGATCTGCATCCTCATCCAGTTCGGCCATCCCTCAGCAGGTGCTTGGACGTATTGGTCGATCCAACAGTCCACCCCCTCATTGCGAAGCCGCTCCGCGAGAGCATGAACCCGAGCCCGATGGCCAGGAGAGTCGTGGCTGTAGCTGATGAAGACGCGTTCAGAGGCGGATCCGTCAGGATGGTGTTGGCTCATATCGGATGCGAAATGGTCCACAACAAAGCAGCTGGTGCGCGCCGGTTTACAAAATACACCTGATGGCTACACGCGTGCTACCCGGCCCCTCACGATGGAGGCCGGCGAGAGGATCGTTCCCCGCCGGCTTCATTCAGCGGCCATGCTGACTCAAGTCTTCTGTCAGTGCCGAACCTCAGACGAACACCGTCCAGACCCTTTGCGCGCCGACAGCCGGTCCTCCCTGAGCAGGGCCGACGTCCGCCGAATCCATTCGTTTACTTCCGCCGGTTGTCTCAACTATTTTCCTAGTATCAG
This sequence comes from Longimicrobiaceae bacterium, assembly GCA_036260145.1. Taxonomy (GTDB): domain Bacteria; phylum Gemmatimonadota; class Gemmatimonadetes; order Longimicrobiales; family Longimicrobiaceae; genus JAFAYN01. Next base: position 2,146 of record DATAAL010000344.1, read on the forward strand.
TCCCAATACTTTTCGTTCCTGCACGAGGGTCTCCTCCACCCTCGTGTACGCCTCTTCCTCATCTGCGCCGGAGCTCCGGTTGCTGAGGCACGAATGACACCATGAGGAACGGCCGTCTCACCTGCAGCTACAAGCAGATCAACGGGAGTGAAGCCGGGCGAACGGGCCCAGAGTCACCTGCGTTTGGCCCTGAACGTCGTCTCCCTCCATCTGATTTCTAACCCAGGCGTACTTCAGAGCGCAGCAAGGAGCCCCCAGGAGGACGATCCTCCTGGGGGCTCCTTGCCATCTCCGCCCTCGCAACTCTCTGCCGCAACACCGCTTACGCGAGATTACGATAAATTTTGCAAGAGATTACGATAGAGTGTGCAAAATCATTACGATAGATTTCGCAACTCCACATGCGGGAGAACCCATTTTGCATGTCGCCCAACAAACCCTACTTCTGCACCGTCTGGATCATGTCGAACATCGGCATGTACATCGCCACCACCATCCCGCCGATCACCACCCCCATCACCACGATCATGATCGGCTCCAGGATGGAGGTCAGTGCCGACACCGCCGCGTCCACCTCGTCGTCGTAGAAGTCCGCGATCTTGGAGAGCATCTCGTCCAGCCCGCCCGTCTGCTCGCCCACGTTGATCATCTGCACCACCATCGGCGGGAACACCCCCGAGGCCTTCAGCGGCTCCGCGATCGTGGCGCCCCCCGCGATGGAGGCCCGCGACGCCATCACCGCGTCGTGGATCACCCGGTTCCCCGAGGTGCGCGCCGTGATCTGCAGCCCCTCCAGGATCGACACCCCCGACGACACCAGCGTCCCCAGCGTCCGGGTGAAGCGCGACACCGCCGACTTGCGCAGGAGCTGCCCCAGCACCGGGAGCTTCAGCAGGAGCCGGTCGATGACCAGCTTCCCGCCGTCCGTCTTGTAGTACTGCCGCAGGGCGAGCACCACGCCCACCACGGCCAGGAAGAGGAACAGGATGTAGTGCTGCAGGAAGTTGCTGACCGCCAGCACCACCCGCGTCGGCGTCGGGAGCGCCATCCCCGCGTCCACGAAGATCCCGGCGAACACCGGCACCACCTTCCAGAGGAGCACCGTGGTGGCCGCGACCACCACGAACAGCATCACCGACGGGTACGTCATGGCGCCCTTGATCTTCCGCACCAGGGCGTCGTTCTTCTCCAGGAAGGTCGCCAGGCGGAGGAGGATGACGTCCAGGATGCCGCCCGCCTCGCCCGCCGCCACCATGTTGACGTACAGCTCGGAGAACGCCTGGGGGTGGCGGCGCATGGAATCCGCTAGCGTCTGCCCCGACTCGATGTCGTGCAGCACCTCGGTGATGATCTTCCGGAAGCGCTTGTTCTCCGTCTGCTCCGCCAGGATCGAGAGGCTCTGCACCAGCGGGAGACCCGAGTTGATCATCGTCGCGAACTGGCGCGTGAAGATCACCACCTCGCGCGTCTTGATCCCCGACCCGAAGGAGAGCTCCACGCTCTTGGCCTTCGGGCGCACGGAGATCGGGATCATCCGCTGCCGCCGCAGGTAGCCGATCACCTCCTCCTGCGTGGGGAGGTCGATCTCCCCCGCCTGGAGCTCGCCGGAGAAGGAGCGTGCGCTGTAGGTAAAGACAGGCATGGAAGCTCCTCCTTACGCGGGAACGAGTTCGCCGGTCATGCGGAGGAACTCCGCCTGGTCCGACGAGCACTTCAGGCACTCCTCCAGCGTCACCTCGCGCTGCATGTAGAGCTGGTAGAGCGCATCGTTCAACGTCTGCATCCCGTGCTTCTTCCCCGCCTGCATGGAGGAGTAGATCTGGTGCACCTTGTCGTCGCGGATGCAGGAGCGCACCGCCGGCGTGCACACCATGATCTCCGCGGCCATCACCCGCCCCCGTCCCCGCGCCCGCGGGAGGAGCTGCTGGGTGATCACCCCCTCCAGCACGAACGCGAGCTGCGCGCGCACCTGCGGCTGCTGGTGCGAGGGGAAGACGTCGATCACGCGGTTGATCGTCTCCGCAGCCGAGTTGGTGTGCAGCGTCGCCAGGCAGAGGTGCCCCGTCTCGGCGATGGTGAGCGCCGCCTGCACCGTCTCCAGGTCGCGGAGCTCGCCCACCAGGATCACGTCCGGGTCCTGCCGCAGCGCGTACTTCAGCGCGTGCGCGAACGACTTGGTGTCCGCCCCCACCTCCCGCTGGTTCACCATGCACCCCTGGTGGCGGTGGATGAACTCGATCGGGTCCTCGATGGTGAGGATGTGCCCCCGCCGCTCCTTGTTGATCTTGTCGATCATCGCGGCCAGGGTGGTGCTCTTCCCGGAGCCGGTGGGCCCGGTCACCAGCACCAGCCCGCGCGGCCTCTCCGCGAGCTTCTGGACCACCGGCGGGAGGCGCAGCTCCTCGAACGTCTGGATCTTGAAGGGGATCTGCCGGATGGCGAGCGCCACGCACCCGCGCTGCCGGTACACATTGCCGCGGAAGCGCGCCAGGTTCTGGATCCCGAAGGAGAAGTCCAGCTCGTCCTCCGTCTCGAACCGCTTCTTCTGGTTCTCGGTGAGGATGGAGTAGGTGAGCTGGAGGGTGTCCTTGGGCGTCAGGATGTAGTCCGTCCCGCTGTCGGTGATGTACCCGTCGACACGGAGCTTCGGGCGCTCCCCCGCCGTGATGTGCAGGTCGGAGGCGCTCCGCTCGATCATCTCCTCGAGGAGGGCACGGAGGTTCAGGCTCATCGTCTGGTGCTCGGTCGCTGGAGGAAGGTCGGACGACCCGGGCAGTGGCGCGGCACAATGCCGCGAGCCGTGCAGGTTGCAACGGCCCCGCGCCGGTACAGGCCGCTAAGGGCCTGTGTTTTCTAGAGTTGCCAGGAAGGGAAACCAAGATTCGTGCCACGCCCCGGGGCCGGGGCGCGGTCCCGCGTTCACGCCGCCGTCTCCTTGACCACCTCCTCCAGCGTGGTGATCCCCCGCGCCACCTTGCGCAACCCGTCCATGCGCAGCGTCAGCATCCCCTCGCTGATCGCCTGCTTCTGCAGCTCCGCGGTGGAGGCGCCCTGGAGGATCATCCGCCGCAGGGTCGGGGACATGGCCATCACCTCGTAGAGGCCCTGGCGGCCCTTGTAGCCGGAGCCGCCGCACTGGTCGCACCCCTGCCCGCGGTAGAAGGTGAGGGTGGCGACCTCCTCGTCCGCGAGGCCAGCGGCGCGCAGGTACTCCGCGGGGTAGGTCACCGGCTCCTTGCACTTGGAGCAGATGCGGCGGAGCAGACGCTGCGCGGTGATGAGGTTCACCGCGGAGGCCACGTTGAACGGCTCGATCCCCATGTCGATCATGCGGGTGATGGTCGACGGGGCGTCGTTGGTGTGCAGCGTGGAGAGCACCAGGTGTCCGGTGAGCGCCGCCTTGATGGCGATGCTCCCCGTCTCGATGTCCCGGATCTCGCCCACCATGATGATGTTGGGATCCTGCCGGAGGAACGCCTTGAGCGCCGCCGCGAAGGTCATCCCGATCTCCGTGCGGACCTGCACCTGGTTGATCCCGTACAGGTTGTACTCCACCGGGTCCTCCGCGGTCATGATGTTGACCTCGGGGGTGTTGATCTTGGAGAGCGCGCTGTACAGCGTGGTGGTCTTCCCCGACCCCGTCGGCCCGGTGACCAGGACCATCCCGTACGGGTTCATGATGGCCCGCATGAAGTCCTGCTCCGCCTTCGACTCCATCCCGAACTTCTCCAGGTCCAGGGTGAGGTTCCCCTTGTCCAGGATCCGGAGCACGATCTTCTCCCCGAAGAGGGTGGGGAGGGTGGAGACGCGGAAGTCGATGATGCGGCGGCCGACGCGCAGCTTGATGCGCCCGTCCTGCGGGACGCGCCGCTCGGCGATGTTGAGGTCGGAGAGGATCTTGAAGCGCGAGATGAGCGCCGCCTTCATCTTGACCGGCGGGCGCATGATCTCCTGCAGGACGCCGTCGACCCGGTAGCGGACCCGGATCTCCTTCTCGTAGCATTCGAAGTGGATGTCCGACGCCCCCCGGTGCACCGCGTCGGTGAGGATCCCGTTGATCAGCTTGACCACCGGCACCTCGTCCACCTGCGCCTGGAGCGCCCCGACGCTGAGCTCCTCCTCCTCGCTCTCCAGGACCTCCAGATCCTCCTGCTCGAACTGCTTGAGGAGGTCGTTGATCTTCTCGTCGGCGGAGTCGTACTCCCGCTCGATGGTCTTGCGGAGGGTGAACTCCCCGGCCAGGACGGGCTCGATGTCGAAGCGGGTGACGAACTTGAGGTCGTCGATCACCCCCAGGTCGGTGGGGTTCGCCATCGCCACCGTGAGCGTGCGCCCCACCCGCCGCAGCGGGAGGACCATGTGCTTCAGGGCGATCTCTCCGGGGACCAGCTTGAGGAGCTTGGGGTCGAGCTTGACGCGCTCCAGGTCCACCGCGGGGACGCGGAACTGGCGCGCCAGGGAGCGGACCAGGTCCTGCTCCCCCACGAAGCCGAGCTTGATCAGGCTGAAGCCCACCCGCGTCCCGTTGACCCGGGCGTCCTCCAGTGCCCTGGTCAGCTGTTCGCGGCTGATAAGTCCTTCGTGGACGAGCTGATCGCCGACGCGGTCAGCCGGTGCGATGACTCCCATGATCTACCGGAGTTGATTGCGGAGGGGGAACGGGAACGATCATCGCAAGCGCTTGCCCTGTCAAGGGGTAGCCCTCACCAGGGGGAGGAGCCGATCCACCGTGCGGGCGCCGATCCCCGGGACCCGCTCCAGCTCGGCCGGGGAGCGGAAGCGCCCGTTGCGGCTCCGCCACTCCACGATCCCGGCGGCCAGCGCCGGTCCGATCCCGGGGAGGCGCTCC
>DATAAL010000345.1:0-18031 GCA_036260145.1 Longimicrobiaceae bacterium
GGGGAGCGAGCTGGCCTGCGCGCTCGCGGGAAGGATCTCCGGGGAGGTCGGGTCGGGGATCCTCCTCCTCGACCGGGAGGGCCGGGGTGCCGGGGGCGTCCGACGGCTCCGGGAGTCCGGCGCGCGCGTACTTCACGTCCCTCTCGGCTCGTGGGAGGAAGCGCCGGTCCGCGAAGCGATCGAGGAGGCTAACCGGAGCTTCGGACCGATCACCGGCGTGGTCTACCTCGCCTTGTCGTCTTCCCCCGGGGATTCCGCCCCGTCCGGGGCGGCCGCGGCGGAGGGGGGCTACGTGGATGCGTTCGTCGGCGCGCCCCTGGTCGATGCCCTCGTGGGGGACGCGGACCCTGAGTTCTTCCTCTTCTGCGACGGCGCGGAGAGCGCCTCCGACTCCACCGGGGATCCGTGGCGCGCCGCCGCCGCCGCCTTCCTCGACGCGCTGGCGGAGCGCCGCGCTGCCCGCACGGGCCGGCCCGCGCTCTCGGTGCACCTGCGGGCCCACGGGGGAGCGGATCCGTCGGACGCGGGGAGATCCCCCGGCGAGCTGGCCGACCTGCTGGGAGACGCGCTGGCCTGTCGAGGCACGACCTCACTCTCCGTCTCCCTTCCGGAGGACGCCGCCCCGGGGTGTTCGGCGGGAGAGGCGAGCGCCGTCGACCGGAGCGGCCGGGATCCTGGCCGCGCGGGAGCGGGGGAGGATGCGGTCCCTCCCGGACCGGTCGAGACCGTCCTCCGCGAGGTCTGGCGCGCCGTCTTCGGCGTGGAGATCGGGCGGGACGCCGACTTCTTCCGGCTGGGGGGAGACTCGCTCCTCGCCCTCCAGGTGGTCAACCGCGCGGCCGGGGCCGGGGTGCGCCTGACCGTCCGCCAGCTCGTCGAGCACCCGACGCTCTCGGACCTCGCCGCCGTGCTCGGCGCGGGGGAACCGGCCGAGCGCTCGGCGTCCCCGGCCCCGGGTCCGGTCCCCCTCACTCCGATCCAGCGGTGGTTCTTCGAGCAGGAGCTCCCCGGGCCGCACCACTACAACCTCGCCGTCCTCCTGGAGACGCAGAGCGCCGTGGATCCCTCCCTGCTCGAACGGGCGGTGCGGGGGCTCGCCGGGCGCCACGACGTGCTTCGCTTCCGCTTCTCCCGCACGGAGGGGGGATGGGAGCAGAGGTCCGCGGGAGCGGAGTCGAGCGTGGCCTTCGAGGCGCTGGACCTTTCCCGCCTCTCTCCCGTGGAGCGGCGCTCCCGCGTGGAGCAGGAAACGGCCCGGATCCAGGCGAGCCTGGATCTCCAGCGGGGGCCTCTCCTGAGGGTGGTCCTCTTCCACTTCGGTGAATCGGTTCCGGGCCAGGTCCTGTTCGTGGTCCACCACCTCCTCACCGATCTCTACGGGTGGCGCATCCTCCTGGACGAGATGGAGACCGCGTACCTGAGCCTGGCCGGCGGCAGGGAGCCGGTCCTCCCGCCCGCCACCACCCCGTTCGCCACCTGGGCCTCGCGCCTGGCCGAGTACGGGCGGTCGGGGGGCTTCGCCGGGGAGGTGTCGTACTGGAGGGCGGCCGCCGCGCCGGTGGGCGATCTCCCCCGCGACCTCCCCGCCGCGCCGGAGCCGTTCGGGACCCAGGGGAGCACCCGGCAGGTCCGGGTCCCGCTCGGCGGGGAGGAGACCCGGACGCTCCTCCACCGGGCTCCGGCCGCGCTGGAGGCGCATCCGCAGGAGATCCTCCTGGCCGCGCTCGCCTCCGCCCTCGCAGGGTGGAGCGGATCGCCCGAGCTCGCGCTGGAGCTCAAGGGACACGGGCGGGAAGAGCTATTCGAGGGGCTGGACCTGTCCCGAACGGTCGGATGGTTCACGACCCTCTACCCGGTGCGCCTCGGCCTCGAGGGTGCCGCCGCGCCCCTGGAGGTGCTGAGGAGGGTACGGGACGCCGTCCGCTCCGTCCCGAGCAGGGGGATCGGCTACGGGGTGCTGCGCTACCTGGCCGGGGACCGGGAAGTCGCCCCGCCGGAGAGCGGAAGGCCGGAGGTGCTCTTCAACTACCTCGGGATCTCGGAGGGGAGCTCCCCGCGGGACAGCCTGTTCCGGCTGGCGACGGAGCCGGCGGGTCCGGCGATCCACCCGGCGGGCGGGCGCCCGCATCTCCTGGAGATCAACGCTCCCGTGGAGGACGGATGCCTGCGGGTCGAATGGCTGTTCAGCGAGCAGGTGCACCTCTCCGCCACCATCCACCGGCTCGCGCTCGAGCACCTGCGCGAGGTCCGGAGGCTCCTGGAGCACGCCCGGCACGGCGCGGGGTCGGTCTGACCCGATCCGGATCCGGAGCCGTTCCGCGGGGGCGGCCCGGGTCCGGGAAGCACGGGAGCACGGCGCGCCGGGTGGCGAAACATCCGGCGCGCCGTACATTTTCCGGCTCGGAGAGACCCGCGGCCCGGGGCTTGCCGCGGGAGCGGGTCCTCATGAAGTGCCGATTCACCACCCACGGAGGTGTCTGATGCCAGGGTTCACGCTTCCCGACCTTCCCTACGACTACAGCGCGCTGGAGCCGCACATCGACGAGCAGACGATGCGGATCCACCACGACAAGCACCACGCCACCTACGTCACCAACCTGAACGCGGCGCTGGAGAAGCACCCCGACTTCAGCGCGGGCGACGACGTGGACGCGCTGATCCGCCGGATCGACCAGGTGCCGGAGGACATCCGCACGGCGGTCCGCAACAACGGCGGCGGGCACTCCAACCACACGCTGTTCTGGCAGATCATGGGGCCCGGCGGCGGTGGCGAGCCGACCGGCGCGCTGGCGGACGCCATCAACTCGGCCTTCGGGGACCTCGCCACCTTCAGGACCCGGTTCGCGGACGCCGCCAAGGGGCGGTTCGGGAGCGGCTGGGCGTGGCTGATCGTGGGGCAAGGGGGCGGGCTGGAGATCACCAGCACGCCCAACCAGGACTCACCGCTGATGGAGGGGCGGACCCCGCTGCTGGGGCTGGACGTGTGGGAGCACGCCTACTACCTGAAGTACCAGAACCGGCGCCCGGACTACATCGAGGCGTGGTGGAACGTGGTGAACTGGGACGAGGTGGCGCGGCGGTTCGAGGCTGCGAATCGCTGAGTTTCTCCTGATCCGGTGATGTCGGGCGCGCCCCGGCCGGAGCGTTCCGGCCGGGGTGTCTCGTTGACGAATCGGGCGGGCCGCTCCTTCGGTCCCGGGCCGTGCAGTTCTGCTGTTGATCCGTGAAGGGCTCGCCATTTGCAGCAATCCCCGGCGCCGCGACGGAGATCGGGACAGCGTCGCGAGTCGTACGTCGGAATCAGAGCAGCGGAGGTGCAGAGTGACGGACCCGAACCCGAGTCCGGATCCCGGTACGGCCGCGGGTACTTCCTCGCCCCTGGCGAAGCGCCTGGCGGGGAAGGCCCGCTTCACCCCCTACGAGTTCGTATTCGGCGAGGCCGGGTTCGAGCTGCGGACCTTCCCTCGCATCCAGGCCGAGGCGGAGCAGCAGGGGATCGACGCCACCCACCCGGACCGCTTCGCCTTCCTCACCATCGGCGCGGAGGCGATCCGCGAGGTGGTGCCCGAGGACGTCCCCCCGGAGACGCTGGAGGAGTACCGCCTCTTCCTGTACCACGCCTACAACTTCTGGTGCTACGGGCGGCGGCTGTACGTGCTGGATCCCGCCGCCACCCGCTTCCTGGTGGAGAGCACCCCCGACCTGCGCAGGTGGGAGATGCGCCTCCCGGCGCAGTCGGTGTACGTGCAGCTCCCCCCCAACCTCTTCTGGGCCAGCGTGTCCCCGGAGGTCCCCCCCGAGCCGGTGGACGGCTTCTTCGTCTGCTGCCACGAGGCCATGGATGGTCGCGGCGACACCTTCGAGACCCTGGAGGTGCTGATGGTGCTGGGGATCCGGCGCGAGCGCGCGGGGTTCAGCCTGATCCACTTCGGCGCGGAGGTGGTCCCGGGGATCGCCGCGGCGTGGTCCGACACTCCCGCGCGCGACGAGGGGCGGGACTTCGAGAGCATCCTCCCCGGCGGGGAGATGGCCGGGCTGTACTCCATCCTCACCATCCCCGAGGCGCTCAAGCTGATCTCGCGGATCCTCTGGTACATCGACCGGCACCCGGGACAGGTGACCGCCCATGCGGCGCCGGAGCGCCGGACCACCGACCGGCCCGGGTCCGTCCCCCTCTCCCACCTCCCCTTCCACTGCGTGTCGCTCCACGAGAGCGACGCGGGCGCGGCGGCCGAAGCGGCGGGCGACGGGTGAACGCGCGGGAGGTGGCCGCGGTCCTGGGCGAGATCGCCATGCTCGGCGAGCTCGCCGGGGAGAGCCCCTTCCGGGTCCGGGCCTTCGCCGCAGCCGCGCGCACCCTGGAAACCTCGGGCGCGGACCTGGAGGCGCTGGCGCGCTCCGGGGAGCTGACCTCGCTCCCCGGCGTCGGCCCCACCATCGCGGGGACCATCCGGGAGCTGGTGGAGACCGGGCGCTCCTCCGAGCACGAGGCGCTCCGCGCCAGGACCCCGGTGGGGGTGTACGACCTCCTCCGTCTCCCCGGGCTGGGGACCAAGCGGGTGCGCACCCTGTACGCGGAGCTGGGGATCGACTCCCTGGACCGGCTGGAGGCCGCGGCGCGCTCCGGGGAGGTGGCCCGGCTCCCCGGCTTCGGCGCGAAGACCGAGGCGAGGATCCTGGACGGACTCACCTTCGTGCGCGCCGCCTCGGGGCGCCGCCGCTACCCGCAGGCGCTGGAGGTGGCGGTCGCGCTGCTGGAGCCGCTCCGTGTGCACCCGGGCGTCGCCGCGGCCGAGATCGCGGGGGAGCTGCGCCGCCGGATGGAGACCGTCGCCGCGGTCGACCTGGTGGCCGTCTCGGCGAGCCCGGTGGAGGTGCTGGAGGACTTCCTGGAGCTGCACGGCCTGGGCGACACTGTGGAGGCGGCGGTGGAGGGGCGCGCCTCGCTGCGGCTTCGCGACGGGCTGCAGGTCCGGCTCCGCTGCGTCCCCGCGGCGCGCTTCGTGGCCGCCATGGTGTGGGAGACGGGGAGCGACGGGCACCTGCGCGAGCTGGCGGCGCAGGCCGAGGAGCGCGGGATGCGGCTCGACGCGGACGGGCTGCACCGGGGCCCGGGGCTGGTCCCCCTCCCGGACGAGGAGGCGCTGTACGCCGCGCTCGGGCTGGGGTACGTTCATCCGGAGCTGCGGGAGGGGGAGGGGGAGGTGGTGGCCGCCGCCGAGGGGCGCCTCCCCCGGCTCCTGGAGCTCGCCGACCTGCGGGGGACCTTCCACTGCCACACCACCTACTCCGACGGCAGGGCCAGCGTCGCGGAGATGGCCGAGGGTGCGCGGGCGCGCGGGTGGCGGTATCTTGGGATCGCCGACCACTCGCGCTCGGCGGGGTACGCGGGGGGGCTCTCCCCCGCGGCGGTGCGGCGGCAGCTCCGGGAGATCCGGGCCTGGAACCGCGAGCACGGCGGGGAGGGCGCGGAGCGCTTCCGCCTCTTCGCCGGGACCGAGGCCGACATCCTCCCGGACGGGACGCTGGACTACCCGGACGACGTCCTCGCCGGCTTCGACTACGTGGTGGGGTCGGTCCACTCCTCCTTCGCCATGGGGGAGCGGGCGATGACCGACCGGGTGCTCCGCGCGCTGGAGAACCCCCACCTCACCATCCTGGGGCACCCCACCGGGCGCCTCCTCCTGACGCGCGAGGGGTACGGAATCGACGTGCTCGCGGTGATCGACGCGGCCGCGGAGCGCGGCGTGGCCATCGAGATCAACGCCGATCCCCACCGGCTGGACCTGGACTGGCGCCACCTCCGCTACGCCGCGGAGCGGGGGGTGCTCATCCCCATCAACCCCGACGCACACTCGGTGCGGGGGCTGGACAACGTGGCCTTCGGCGTCAACGCCGCCCGCAAGGGGTGGCTCACGGCGCGGGAGGTCCTCAACGCGTGGGAACTGGAAGAAGTCGAGGAACACCTTGCCAAGAGAAAGCCGGGCGGCCCGCCGTGAGCGGGTCGCCGCCCTCCTGACCCGGCTCGCCGAGCTGTACCCCGGGAGCCGCTGCTCGCTGGACCACGAAACCCCCCTTCAGCTCCTGGTCGCCACCGTCCTGTCGGCGCAGTGCACGGATGCCATGGTGAACCGCGTCACCCCGGCGCTCTTCGCCAGATACCGCACCGCCGCCGACTACGCCGCCGCCTCGCAGGAGGAGATGGAGCACGACATCCGCGCCATCAACTTCTACCGCAACAAGGCGAAGGCGCTGATCGGGCTGGGGCGGGCGCTGGTGGAGCGGCACGGCGGGGAGGTGCCGCGGGAGATGGAGGCGCTGACGGCCCTGCCCGGCGTGGGGCGGAAGACGGCCAACGTGGTGCGTGGGGTGGGGTTCGGGGAGGCGGACGGGGTGGTGGTGGACACGCACGTGAAGCGGATCGCCGCGCGACTGGGGCTGACCCGGGCGGAGGACCCCGAGACGGTGGAGCAGGACCTCCTGCAGGTGCTCCCCCCCAAGGCGCGGGTGGTCTTCACCCACCGGATCATCGACCACGGGCGGGCGGTGTGCACGGCGCGCCGGGCGTACTGCGAGCGCTGCACCCTGGCGGACCTCTGTCCCTCCGCTCCCCACCCCGAGCGGGCGGCGTAGCGGGGTGCGCGCGAACCGGCTCCTGCTGGGGCTCGCCCTGCTGGGCGCGGCGTGCGACCGGGGCGGGCCGCTCCCCCCGGACCCGGGCGGGGAGGCCGGCGGGACGGCCACCCTGGTCAACTTCGACGCCGCGGGGAGGCCGCTGGTGCGGTTCGACACGCGAGGGAACCAGGTGGATGCGCACGGGGGGGAGATGCGCTGGTTCGAGGGGCGCTACTACCTGTACGCCGAGACGTACGGGTGCGGGTTCGAGTGGCGCAAGCTCTCGCCCTCGCCCTTCTGCGGCTTCCGGGTGTACAGCTCGCCGAACCTGGTGGAGTGGACGGACCACGGCCTCCTCTTCGACGTCTCCCGCTGGGAGCCTTGGCAGGGCCGCTGCCACTGGTTCACCAACGGGTGCTTCCGGCCGCACGTGGTGTACAACCGGGCCACGCGGAAGTACGTGCTCTGGGTGAACGTCTACGACCGGCCGGTGAGCTACTACGTCCTGGAGTCCGACTCGCCCACGGGACCTTTCGTGGAGCGCGGCGTCCCCCGGCTGGCCTTCAACACGGACGCCGCCCCCGGGCTGATCAACAACGGGGACCAGAACCTCTTCGTGGACCGTGACGGCACCGGCTACCTGGTCTACACCGAGTGGGCGAAGGGGCAGGGGAATGTCATCGTCGAGCAGCTCACCCCCGACTACCTGAACGGCACCGGCCGGCACGTGAGCCTGGGGGTGAGCCGGACCGAGGCGCCGACGCTGTTCGAGCGGGACGGGCGCTACTACCTCACCGTGGGTGCCCCCAACTGCGGCTACTGCGCGGCCGGCACGGTGTACCGCACCGCGCCCTCCCCGCTCGGGCCCTGGTCCGCTCCCCGGCAGATCTCCGGCAACTCCTGCGGAGGGCAGCCGGCGCACGTGGCGCAGCTCCCGGCCGCGGACGGGGGGAGCTGGTACCTGTACATGAGCGACCTCTGGCTCGACAGCGACCCGCGCGACGGCGGGGACCTGAACCAGGGGCCCGCTCCCCAGTTCTGGGCGCTGCTCCGCTTCGACGAGGCGGGGGAGATCCGCCCCATCACCTGCGAGCGCTCGTACCGGGTCCCCGCCCTGATCTCCGCGCCCCCCGCGCGGGAGCCCGACTCCCGCAGGCTGCAGTGCGACGTGGCCCACCCCGCGGGGGGGCGCAGGGTGATGCGCGAGTTCCGCTTCACGGCGGAGCGGACAGGGCGGGCGCGCTCGGTGGCGGTGAACGCCTACCAGCGCGGCGAGCCGACGGCGCCGCTGGTGGTCGACCTGCGGGCTGTGGGTGCCGACACCGGGGCGATGCTGCACCGGAGCAGCTATCAGCCGAAGGGGGCCACCTGGGACGCGCCGCTCGACGTCGCCTGGGCGGCGCGGAGGCTGGAGCTGCCTCTGGACGTGCCCGTGGAGGCGGGGAGGCGCTACGCGGTGCGGGTTCAGTCGGCGACGCCGCGGGGGTGCTATGGGTTCGCGTACTTCGAGGGCTCCCGGGCGGGGGCGGCGGCCTCGTGGGTGAGCCCCGACGGCGGAGCGGGGTGGACCGCCGAGGCCGGGGAGGGCGTGCAGGTGGAGCTGGTGATCGACGGGGGCTGATTCAGACAGCTACTCCAGGTGTGGCCAGGCCCTGCGCTCTCCTCCCATGTGCAGGGTCCAGTACAGGATCGCGATTCCGGCAACGCCGGGGAACGCAGCCTCGATGCCGATCCCGATCGACAGGTTGATGCCCAGCACGATGATGGTGCTGGCGGCGAAACCGTAGAAGCCCCACTTCTTCCACCGGAAGACCGCGACCGCGAACATGACGTTGCAGATGGCGATCAGCCCGAGCAGTTGGATCGCTCCCGGCCAGGGCGTCGGCGCATCCGCCGCGACCGCATCTCCGTTCAGCAGGTAGAGCAGGGCGATCAGGGTGTTCGCCAGCACGATCACCACCAGGAAGGTGGTCAGGCACCCGTGCCGGGGTGGCTTGGCGGCTTCCGTTTCCATGGTCTCCATGGGTGCGGGTCGGGCGTGGGGGCGTTACGCGAGGGAGAGAGCCACCTGCTCCAGCAGGTTCATCGCGTCCTGCATCCCGGCTTCCATCCCGGAATCGATGATGGCGTCGCGGATCTCCCTGCTCGGCGCCTGCACGAGAATGGTGAGCGAAGTGCGTCCGTCCGCTTCGGTGAACGTCGCGGTGTTCAGCGTCCCCTCTTCGGGCCCCTCCCCCTGGGGCATTCCCTCGTAGACCTCGGTCGAGACGATCCGCTCGTTCGGGACGATCTCGCGGAACTCGCCGTGGAAGGCTACCTCGAACCCGTCGTCCGTCACCATCACGTACCGCCACCTGCCGCCGACCCGCAGGTCGACCTCGGCCACCGTGACCTCGCCCCTCCTCGCCGACCACCAGCGCCGGATGAGCTCGGGGGTGGTCCACGCCCGGTAGACCAGGTGCCTGGGCGCCGCGAACTCCCGCGTGATCAGGATCTGCGTATCCGTCGGGAGCGTCACCACCGCCGTACCGCTACGCGCCAGCTCCGACATCTCGTTCCTCCTCCCGTTTGAGTTCGTCCAGAACCTCGTCCAGCGCCTCGAAACGCTCCTCCCACGTCCGTTCGAACTTCCTGACCCAGTCGTGGATCGGCTTCAGCGGCCGGGTGTTCAGACGGTACAGCCGCTTTCGCCCCTCGTCCCGCGCCTCCACCAGCCCCACCTCCCGGAGGACCCTCAGGTGCTTGGACACCTGGGGCTGGGCCAGGCCGAGCCGCGCCACGAGCTCGTTGACGCTGCGCTCCCCGGCGGCGAGGACGTCTAGGATCTCCCGCCGCCGGGGCTCGGCCACCGCGTTGAACGCATCCCTCGTGGTCGGCGCTCGTGCCACGGACCCCCAGTATATTCCCACATTGGAATATGTCCAGGCGCGTCCCTGAACCGGGTCGGGGGAGCAGTCCACTTCCGACCGGCTACTCACATGGTACCGGGGTCAGGAACGCCTCCTCGAAATCCACAGGCAGACCACGCCGTATCTCGAGTGACAGGGCCGGGCCTCCCCGGAGGTCGGGAACGACCTCGCTCTGGGGCTGCGACTCCGCTGCGAGGAAGAACTTCCCGGCGAGTCCGACATAGACCACGTCCGAACAGCGTGTCGCGCCGGATCCGCGCACCTGCGCCTTCACCTTCCGGTCTAGCCTCAGTCTCCAGTGGGCGAACTGGACCGCCCTGGTGACCCGCGGCCGGATGAGCACCGGGATCTCGGCGATGCGGCTCGAAGTTGCCTCCCCAACCAGGCGGATCGCCAGCTCGGGCGCGAAGGGTATCGAGTATTCGGCCTTGAACGGGATCCCCTGCAGCTGGAACTCGTTCCCCGTGAGCAACGGCGTCCGGTTCGGGAAGACGATCGTCCCGTCCCGGGCGCGGCCCTCGCCATATGCGCTGACCGCTACGCTCACTACGGCTCTCTCCCCGGAGAGGAAAGTGGCCAGATAATAGGGTCCGTAGAGATTCCGCTGGCCGTTGTGGAACTGCTCTGGCAGGGACTCGTACGGTGTCACGGCGAAGTAGATGCGCGGGTGCAACACAAGCGAGGCAAAGTTGACCGGTCTGCCATGCTGACGTGTGAGCGCATCCCGGAACGAGGCGGTGCGCTCCGCGATCTTCACTGCCGCCAGCGACAGCTCTCCGGCCTCACCCGGCAGCATCTGCGGGTAGGCCCCCGGCTCGGGGAGCGGCAGGATCAGTGTTCCGGAGTCTGCAAGGCGGGACAGGAGGGAATCCACGAGGAACCTCCGGATGTCCCCGGCGTCCCACACCTGCTTCGGTCCGGTCGGATCACTGGAGCACGAGGAGACGAGCCCGGCCACAATGAGGACCGGCAACAGGCCGGCTCCCGGAAACGGTTTCGCGAGTCTTCGCATGGAGTGGTTCTCGCGCCGGAGATCAGGGGAGACGGCGTCTCGAAGGCCCGATGCGTCGGGACCGATCCCGTCGGGTCCCGACGCACCGGCTGCTTCCTATTAGCAACTGATCTGTGTGCAGTCAACCTGAGTCGCCACGTAGAAGCTGCTCACGGTTCTCCCGCCTTGGCTGTCCGTCACGTGGACTTCGAGAGGGAACCGGGAGTTGCCCACGGAGGCCGTGTAGCTCTCCCCGGAGCCGACGTAGGCGCCGTCGCGATACCAAGAGTACTCGTACGGTCCGACGCCTCCGGAAATACTCGCCGTCCAGGTACCCGTCTCGTACGGCTGCGGCGTGGCGTTACCCGAGATCGACGCGGTCATGTCCGAGCGGTACGATATCTTGATCTCGGCCGATGGCAAAGTTCCGGATTGGCCGGACACCCACTGCGTCATCCGAAAGATCGAGCGATCGAACCCGCTTACGCCCGCCGCGCCGGTGGCCGCAGGATAGTTGACGAAGAGGTTCGTCTCCCACTTCTGGTCGACCGACTCATAGAAGCTGTTCGCCGTCCACTTCACCTGGACGTTGTCGGAGTTGCGCACGACCAGCTCCGCGAACGTGAAGTTCCTCGTTCCGTTGTCGGTGATCCAGCCCCCGGTCTCGAAGGTGCTGCTCCGGTAGCGGAAGGTCACCGGACACTGCTTCGGCTCCTGATGGTGGAGCGCCAGCCCGTAGCCCGACCATCCGGAGCTCTGGCTCACCTCGCAGGCGTGGTACCCGAGGCCATCTCCGACATCGTCAATGCAGGCAGCCGAGAAAACCACGAATACGACCAAGAGACGGTGAAGCATCCGATGGCTCATGGGATCCTCAGCGGGGAAGGGGTTCGACTTCCTCGAAGACAACGGGAGTGTCGGGGCGCCGTGCAATACCTTCCTCCGGCACTCGGCCTATCTTTTCGAGCTGGATTGTCGCGGGTTGTTCTCCCTTCGGGGCCTCCATCCTTCCGCCGAGACCGACGAAGAGCTCGCGCACCGCGCGCTGTTCACCCGTCTCCTTGCCTCGCACCACGATCGGTCGATCCATCGAGATTCTCCAACGGGCAAACTGGGGAGCATAGCCGCGGTCCGGCGCGATGAGCTCCGGTACGGCTACGATCTTCGCTCCCAACGCGGACCCCACGATCTCCACGGCACGCTCCGGCAATACCGGGGCTATCTCTCCTTTGCCGCTGGGGATCCCCTGGAGGATGAAGTCGTTTCCATCCTCGAATCCCGTTACGATGTGCCCGTTCCTGTACGAAGCCTGGGTATGAGCGGCGACTGCAACACTGAGGACTGGCTCACCGCTCACAGTCCGGAAGTAGATCAGGTAGTACGGACCGTGCAGGTTCCTCAGCCCGAGGTGAACGTCTGCAGGTACATCCACATAGGGGCTGCCAGCGAAAAACGCCCGTGAGTCCGCTGTGAGTGCCTCAAAGACGATCGGTCCGCCGTGCTGCTCCTCGAGCCGGGGCCGGAGAAATGGCGCGATCCTGCGTACAGCTCCCTTCGCCAGCTCGA
This sequence comes from Longimicrobiaceae bacterium, assembly GCA_036260145.1. Taxonomy (GTDB): domain Bacteria; phylum Gemmatimonadota; class Gemmatimonadetes; order Longimicrobiales; family Longimicrobiaceae; genus JAFAYN01. Next base: position 12,082 of record DATAAL010000345.1, read on the forward strand.
TCGCCTGGGCCGAGCTGATCCTCGGGTGAGCCCCGGCGGGAGCTTCGGGCAGCCTGAAAGTCCCATCGGTATGCAGGTTCGGTAGAACGTTCGTAGCCAGGTATGTCTCCGCTTCGGGCACACTTGCTCGTGGGGTCACGGCGGCATCGTCAGCGCACCCTGCGGAACCAATGAGGGCCGGAATAGCGAGCGCGATGAGCGTAGACGCTCCTCTGGGTCGCATCGTTCTCTCTCTCCACCGTTGATGGTTGGATTCTCCATACGGCCGCGATGAATGAGGGACTGCTCCGCGCACTACCCGTGTTCGAGGTGGGATCTCGGGTAGGGGAGTCAGGTGCGGGGGGGGCGTGCGAGCCGCATGTGACCGGGCGCCGGTGGGAGATGGGTTGAGTACATAATGGGACAATTGTATCGACGCACGCTCCGGGCCAGGGTTGCTATAGCAAGTTAGCGCTTTGGGATTAATGGAGATGTCAGAATCGACATCTTTCCAGACCTTTCTGTGTGTCTCCAATCGGGGGCGACAATGTCCAATTCGACGGACACCCGCCCCCCGACGTCTTGGCTCCGCAAATGGAGACGCGTCGCCGGGCACCCCTCGAACAACCCCTCTGCCTCCGCACCCTGGAAGACCGGCGCCCGTGGGTCGGCCCGGGGTCGGTACTCGCACAGACGCGCCCGCGGCCACACCGTTCCCAGGTTCCCGCGGATGAACGTGTACGCGCCGAACCGCCGCGCGAAGTCCCGGACGGGGACGTAGATCGCCGCTCCGTGGCGCCTCGCCGGCAGCTCCGTCCGCTCCCCGTTCACCACCAGGGTGCCGTCGACCAGCGACACCGGGGTGTCGGGTGCGAGGAGGCCGGTCAGGGCCACAGCGTCTGCGTACAGCACCCCGTCCAGGAAGTACGGACCCGGCGCGGAGGGGCTCGGGATCTCCCGCTGGATCACCCCTTCGTCGTCGAAGCTGGCCAGGTAGTGCAGCACGGCCGGCGCGGTGGTGGTCGCGGTGGGCACGGGCGCGGGTGCCTTCTCGCTCCTGCCCCCGCACCCGGCGGCCAGCCCGAGGACGAGCGCGACACCCGCTGTCGTTCCGTTCGTGCGCATCCTCTCCCTCCCAGGTGCGGAATCCGTGCGGAAATGGTAAGATTCCGGGAGCCGGCCCGGGACGGCCGGCTCCCATTCGATCCCGTTTTCGACCGCCCAACCGATACCGATGCACAGTACGCCAATCGCGCGCCTGCTCGCCGGGGACGTGCCCCCCGGACAGACCGTGACCGTCCAGGGGTGGGTGCGGACCCGCCGCGACTCCAAGGCCGGCATCTCCTTCATCAATGTGCACGACGGGTCGTGCTTCGCCACCCTCCAGGTGGTCGCCGGGGGGGAGCTCCCCAACTACGCGAGCGAGGTGCAACGCCTCACCACCGGGTGCTCGGTCTCGGTGACCGGGGAGCTGGTCGCCACCCCGGGCCGGCCGCAGCCGGTGGAGCTCCGCGCGGCGGCGGTGGAGGTGGTGGGGTGGGTGGAGGACCCGGAGACGTACCCCATCCAGCCCAAGCAGCACTCCTTCGAGTTCCTCCGCGAGGTGGCCCACCTCCGCCCGCGCACCAACACCTTCGGGGCGGTGACCCGGGTGCGGCACACCCTGGCCATGGCGGTGCACCGCTTCTTCCACGAGCGCGGGTTCTTCTGGATCCACACCCCCATCATCACCACCTCCGACGCGGAGGGGGCGGGGGAGATGTTCCGCGTCTCCACTCTGGACCTGGTGAACCTCCCGCGCACTCCGGAGGGGGAGGTCGACTTCTCCCGGGACTTCTTCGGGCGCGCGGCGAACCTCACCGTGTCGGGGCAGCTCAACGTGGAGGCGTACTGCCTGGCGATGGGGAACGTCTACACCTTCGGCCCCACCTTCCGCGCCGAGAACTCCAACACCTCGCGTCACCTGGCCGAGTTCTGGATGATCGAGCCCGAGATCGCCTTCGCCGACCTGAACGACGACGCCGACCTTGCGGAGGACTTCCTGAAGTACATCTTCCGCGCGGTGCTGGAGGAGCGCGCGGACGACATGGCCTTCTTCGACGAGCGGATCCAGAAGGGGGTCGTGGAGCGGCTGGAGCGCTTCGTGGAGGCCAGCTTCGAGCGGATGGAGTACGGCGAGGCCGTGGAGGCGCTGCGGGGCTCCGGAAGGAAGTTCGAGTTCCCGGTGGAGTGGGGGCGGGACCTCCAGTCGGAGCACGAGCGCTGGCTCACCGAGGAGCACGTGGGGCGGCCGGTGGTGGTGATGAACTACCCCCGGGAGATCAAGTCGTTCTACATGCGCGTCAACGACGACGGGCGCACCGTGGCCGCCATGGACGTGCTGGCGCCGGGGATCGGGGAGATCATCGGCGGCTCGCAGCGCGAGGAGCGGCCGGAGGTGCTGGACCGGCGTATGGAGGAGCTGGGGCTGCCGAAGGAGCCGTACTGGTGGTACCGCGACCTGAGGCGGTACGGGACGGTGCCGCACGCGGGGTTCGGGCTGGGGTTCGAGCGCACCATCATGTACGCCACGGGGATGCAGAACATCCGCGACGTGATCCCGTACCCGCGCGCGCCGGGGAGCGCGGAGTTCTGACGGATTTGCTCGTTGCTCGTTCAACGGCAACACCTTTGAACGGCAGGTTTGGGCGTGCCCCCCGCTGTCGCGGGGGTCGGGCTGCGGCTCCGTAGGACACGATACCACCGTGTCCAACGGAGTCGAGCCCCCGCGGAAACAGCCCCGCGGGGTCTGTGCAACCGGGATGATTCCTGACACAACCGCCGACTGAACAACGGGGCCGGCACCTCGCAAGTGCCGGCCCCTTCGTGCATAATGCCGTCGGGTGCCCTCAGCCGCCCGTGCGGCGGGTGCGCTTCATCTCCATGGACCAGAGCAGCCTAGACCCGGCCGCGGTCTTCTCGAAGACCTCGATCCGGTAGGTGTCCTCCCCCGTCTGGCGCCAGACGTTCTTCAGCTCACGGGTGCCGCTCTCGGAGACGTGGGTCTCCGGGAAGACGATGGCGTCCCCCTCCGGCTCGGCGTGGCCGGTGCTGTACGCCCCGTCGCTGGCCACGTACCAGTAGACGATCCGCCGCGATCTGGCGTCCCACGCGTAGGTGGTCTCTCCCGAGTACGGCTCGCGACCCCCGCGCACCACGTGGCGGTCCCGGATAAACCGGCGGCCGTACAGCGGCTCGAAGCAGTGCTCGTCGGTGGCGCGGCCACCGGGGAACGTGCCCTCCCAGCAGCTTCCGACCAGGAACTCGAAGGGTCGGAACGCCGCTGCGGAGGTATCCTGCGCGGCGAGGGCGCCGGGGAGCGCCACCGGGCAGGCGACGAGGGAGAGGGTGGCCAGGGTCAGTCGGAGCTTGTGCATCGGTGTCTGCGGGGTGTGGAGAAGAAGGATCTGGGGAGAGTGTCAGATACAATCCGAGCCATATGATACTGAAGCCGGCCCATTCGCGCTTGGAAAAAATTTCACCGGGGTCAGGGCACGGGTACGTAGTTGGGATACTCCGCCCGTGCGGCGCTATAGGCGCCGGGAGACCGGTCCGCGAAGATCCGGAACTCGCGAGACATGTGCGCCTGGTCGTAATAACCGCAGCGGTGCGCGATCTGGGTCCAGGTGAGGGACCGGGTGCTTTCCAGGGCGATCGCCCTCTGAAAACGCAGGATGCGCTGTAGCAGCTTCGGAGTCAGTCCTACGTGCTGCCGGAACTCGCGGATGACCGTGGTCTGGCTGGCCCCCAGGCGGCTCGCGATCTCCCGCATCCCGATGGCGAGGTCCGCACGGTCCATGAGCCCGAGGGCGCCGCAGATCAGGGGTGATGGACCGCTCCCGAGCAGGCGCTCCCCCAGGATCCGCTCCAACTCCGCGAGCCTCCGGTTGGGGTCCGGCCGCTCCAGGAGCCGGCTCACCATCTCATCCACGGCGCTCCGCCCCCAGATCTCCTCCAGCTCGACGACGCGGTCGGTGACCTCGGACAGCGGGAAGCCAAAGAACGCCGACGCGGCCCCGGGACGGAACTGCACGATGACCAGGTCGTACCCGTGCCGCGCGCGCTCGATGACCGTCGGGCCGCGGCGCTCTCCGGAGAGCCAGGCGCGTCGGTACGGACGCCTGCGCGTCTCGCCGGGCAGCACGGCGAAGTGCTCGTGCGGCCCCAGGTTGATCAGCAGGTACACCCTCCCGTCGGGGAGGAGTTGCTCCCGCTCGTAGGGGTATTCCGGGTCCACGACGAGGGTGAAGGACTCGATCAGCCCGCGAAGCGGGGGACCGGGGACATGAATTCGGAAGAGCATCCGGAGGGCCGATGAAGGGTCTGGTTCCGGCGGACCGGGCTGGAGCCTGCGCAGGCGCCCTCGCCCGGCTCGCTCCCCTCTCCCAGGTTCGGGAGAGGGGAGCAACAGCAGGATGTCACCGCAACGTAAACGACTGCATGAGGGATACGCGCCCGGAGGGGCGCGAGGTCCCCGTGTCAGCGGGGGGGTGCAGGCCCGAACCCGTGGTTCAACGCTGTCGGTCCGGCGTCAGCGTCATCCGCGACGCCGCGCGAGCTTCCGCCCTGCCACGATCGAGAGGAATCCGCCACAGCCGCCCCTCGCGCCACATCGGAGTCTGGTCGCGGTAGTGGCGGGAGAACGGGATCCCCGACTGGCCGGTGGGGATCACGAACCCCCCGGCGCCGTCCACGTCCCCCATGTCCGCCACGTGCCGCTGGCTGGGGCCGTAGGCGTTGACGAACGGGGGCTCCTTCCCTCCGTACGCCGCCACGTTCACCGTGTACGAGGAGCCGCGGTTGGGGAAGGGGCCGATGTTCAGCCTGAACGCCCGGTTCAGCGCCCCCACCACTCCCAGCGGGTGGTCGATGCGGGTGACGTGCAGCTCGCCCCAGGTCCGGTTCCCCACCGTGCGGACCGCCTCGCGCATGGCGTCGGCGGAGAGCTCCCCCAGCGTCTCCTTCCTCGCCGTGGAGACGTCGTCCACCCAGCGGCTCCCCCCCGCGTCCAGCACCCGGTTCAGGGCGTAACGCGGGAAGTACACGCGCTCCCCCCGGAACTCGTCGTCGCCCACCCTGCGCCGGAGCGCGTCGTACCAGACGTAGAAGATTGCCGCGGCGCGCGAGTCCATCCGCGCCTCCCCGTTCCACCCCCGCAGCTCGCGGAGCGCGGCGGTGTCCCCGGCGGCCTGGGCGGCCCGGACGGCGTGCGGCAGGTAGCGCTGCGCGTGGGCGTCGTGCACGTCCATCTGCTGGCGCGCCACGTCAGCGGCGGTGAGGTCGCGGCCGCGCTCCACCATCTCGCGGATCCGCATTGCCCGGTACGGCTCGAACCAGTTGGAGGTGATGTGGAAGGGGTAGTCGTCGCCGGCCTGGCGGTTGTTGGCGGTGACGATGAAACCGTCACGGGGGTTCAGGACGTGCGGGTGCTCTTCCCACTCCAGGTAGCGCGTCCACTCCCCCTCCCCCGTCCACCCCCGCGCCGGGAGCACGCCGTCCCCCGAGCGGCGGACGGGGACGCGCCCCCCCATCCAGTACCCGAACGTCCCGTCCACGTCCGCGAACACCACGTTCTGATGCGGGTTGCGGAAGTAGCGCAGGGCGTCGAGGAACTCGCCGGCGCTCCGGGCACGGTTCATCCCGATCAGCGCGCGGAACTCGGGGGAGGGGTCGAACGCGGTCCAGCGCATCGCCAGCACGCGGTCTCCCCCGCGCTCCTCCACGTCGGACATCACGGGGCCGTGGCGGGTGGCGCGGACGCGGTGGACCACGGGCCCTGCGCCCTTGACGCGGATGGTCTCCGGGCGGACCTCGAAGCGTGCCCACCCCTGCGGCGTGCGGTACCGGGTGGAGTCCCGCGGGTTCACCTCCTCCACGAAGAAGTCCACGTCGTCCACCATGGCGTTGGTGTACCCCCACGCCACCCGCCGCG
>DATAAL010000346.1:0-9733 GCA_036260145.1 Longimicrobiaceae bacterium
CCGTGGTCCGGTCCGGGAAGGTGGGATCGGAGAGGAGCACCACGGTGGGAGAATCCTGCTCCCGCTCCCCCAGGGTGCACTCGTACACGGTGCGCACGAACTCCGCCGACGCCAGCGGGCCCATCCCTCCCAGCACGCCCAGCACCTCCCCCTCCTCCCCCCGCTTCATACCCGCTCCGCGGGCCGGAGGAACGCCGTCGTCTCCACCCCCGTCGACAGCGGCCAGCGGCGGTACTCCCCACGGGGGATCTGCAGCACGTCGCGCTCCACCAGTAGGTATCCCTGCGTCTCGGGCAGCCCTCCCTCGCGCCTGCGGCGCTCGTCCATCCGGCTCCGGTGGAACTCCCGCAGCTCCCGGTCGAAGGGGAGGCTCCCGAAGCTCAGGAAGCGGATCGCCCCCTCCGCGTCTCGGGCGGTGGACACCTCCCCCCGGTTGTGCACGCTGGGCGCGAAGGGGATGTCCAGGATCCCCGCACGGAACGCGGCGACGATCCCCTCGGCCACGCTCCCCCGGCCGGCGAGCACCACCGCGTCCAGGATGGACTGCACCTCGCGCCGGATCATCGCGGATTCGGCCTGGACCGCGGCCTCGTCCAGCGCTTCTCCCGCCGCGGCGGCCACGCCGCGCATCACCAGCCCGAGCCCGTTCAAGTTGTCGGCCAGCGAGGGGATGCGGTACGCCTCCACCGGGGTCTTGACGATCACCCGGGTGGCACCGGAGAGCCTCGCCGTCACCGCCGAGTGGAAGATCAGCTCCTCGGCGCGCTCCGGGGCATCGGGGAAGGCGGCCATGTACTGGTGGAAGACTGTGTTCACCTGCACGTCCGCGTATCCCAGGTTGCGCAGGACCTCCTCCGCCATCACCCGGAGCATGCGGATCGCCGCGACGTCCTGCACCCGGTGCCCTCCCTCCGCGTACCCCAGGCTGACGCACTTCACCCCCTGCCGCACCGCCAGGATCGTCTCCAGGATCCCGGTGGAGATCGCCAGGCAGGGCGGGATCAGGGTGGCGGTGAGGGTGCCGAAGTACTCGCGGTCCAGGACGATCCCGAAGCGGTCGTGGTACACCCCGGTGAGGTGGTCTACGTACCTCCAGTTCCGGATGGATTCCGCGAGGGGGTAGTCCTTGTAGTAGGGGATGTTGTAGCAGATGGGGCCACCCTCGAAGGAGGTTGCCCCTCCCGCGTAGGAGATCTCGGCCAGGAGGCGCGGGTCGCGGGTGCTGTGGCGTACCTGGAGAGGAACTCCCACCGCGCGGACGATCCGGCGCAGCGCCGGGATGCCGTGGTTGATCACCGGGAAGCCGTTCAACGTCGCCACGCCCGAGGCGCGGCTCTCCCGGATCGCCTCGTCCGCGCCCGCGTAGTCGTTGTTGCGGGTGAGCGAATCCACCTGGTAGGAGAGCACCCCCGCGCCCGCCCCCCGGAACGCCTGGAAGAGGCGGATCTGGTCGTCCACCAGCGGGACGCCGCAGCGGGGCTGGACGAGGATCTCCTGGCGCCCGGCGTTCGAGAGCGCCTGGACCGCCGCCACGGAGGGCTGGCGGGCCAGGAACCGCGCGTTCTCCTCCAGGTCGCGCGCCTGCTCGCCGGTGCACCAGTGCTGGAGCACCTCCCGGCGGACACGCTCGAACTCCCCCGGGTCGAGCCGCTCCTCGGCCCCGGCCGGGGGGAGGGGCCCGGGGAGCGGAGGGAACGATGCGAGGAGCGCCTCGGCGTGCACCAGCGGCTCCCGGGCGTGGAGGTCCGTCCGCAACGTCGCCAGGACCTTCCGGAGGTCGGTGAACTTCACGAACACCCGGTCGAACCCCATCTCCCGGAAGTACCCCTCGTACCCCAGCGCGTCGCCGATGGTGAGGTTCCCCCCCAGGTACCAGAGGGGAGAGCGGGCCCCGTACCGCTCCATCAACTCCGGGAAGTCCCGGAGGTAGTAGCGGGTGTGGCCGTCCATGCTGGAGATCATCACCACGTTGCACAGAGCGGCCACCTGGAAGAAGTCTTCCAGCCGGTTCTGCGTTCCCAGGTAGTGGACCCGGAAGCCGTTGTGGGTGAGCGCCTGCCGCAGGATGGTCAGGCCCACGGAGTGCGAATCCCCCCCGACGCCGCCGAGCAGGATGGTGTGGCCGCTGCCGATGTGCATGGGGTGCGCGGGTGGCTGCCGGGTCGGAGGCCCGGATCGGGAAGGGTCGCGGTGCGGCCGGGCCGGTCGAACGCGACCACCCCGGAGCGGATGAGCCCGGATCTGTAAAGGATATGGCAGGGCTTGAAATCTGGCAACAGGTGTCGCATGTTATGCGATACCCGACCACCGGTTCCCTTCCCCGTCCGGCAGCGCTGTGCCCCGGGCCTGCCGGAACGCTCACTCCCGATCCGATCCACGGCCGCATGAAAGCTACGATCCTGCTCTTCGCGCTCGTCTTCCCCGGAGCCGCGGCAGCCCAGGCGCCGGTCGCCTACGAGGTATCCTTCCCGAACGCGGTGCACCACGAAGCCGAAGTCTCCGTCACCTTCCCCGACCTCCCCCGGAGGCCGCTGGAGGTGCGGATGAGCCGCACCTCCCCCGGGCGGTACGCCATGCACGAGTTCGCCAAGAACGTGTACAACGTCCGCGCCTTCGACGGGCGGGGGCGCCCCCTCGAGGTCGCCCGCCCCAATCCGCACCAGTGGAACGTGGCGGGACACGACGGGACGGTGCGCATCACCTACACGCTCTTCGGTAACTGGGCGGACGGCACGTACACGCAGATCAGCGACTCGCACGCCCACCTGAACATCCCGGCCACCTTCCTCTGGGCGCGGGGGCTGGACCGGCGCCCGGTACGTGTGACCTTCCGCCGGCCCGACCCGGCGTGGAAGATCGCGACGCAACTGGTGTCGACGCCGGACGCGGAGACCTTCACCGCGCCCGACCTGCAGTACTTCATGGATTCGCCGGTGGAGATCAGTCCGCACGAAGTGCGCACCTGGGAGACGACGTCCAACGGTCGGAGCTACACCTTCCGTCTGGCGGTCCACCACCGGGGCACTCCCGAGGACGTGGACCGTTTCGCCGGGATGCTGAAGTCGCTGCTGGCGGAGGAGATCGGAGTCTACGGCGAGCTGCCCGAGTACGACTTCGGCTCGTACACCTTCATCGCCGACTACCTCCCGGGCGTCGAGGACGACGCGATGGAGCACCGCAACTCCACCTACCTTACCGGGCCCCGTCCCCTGGCCGAGGACGCGCTGTTCTACGCCTCGCTGGGCGCGCACGAGCTCTTCCACTCCTGGAACGCGGAACGGATCCGCCCCCGCTCGCTGGAGCCCTTCGACTTCGAGGAGGCGAACCTGTCGGGCGATCTCTGGTTCGTGGAGGGATTCACCAGCTACTACGACGACCTCCTCCCCCTGCGGGCCGGACTGATGCAGCTGGACCAGTTCGCCGAATCCATCTCCGGCGACCTCAGCATCGTCCTCACCTTGCCGGGGGGGAAGATCCACTCGCCGGTGGAGATGAGCATGCTGGCGACGTTCAACGACCCCCCTGTCTCCATCGATCCCACCAACGCGGCGAACACCTACATCTCGCACTACGAGGGCGGCACCGTCATCGCGCTGGGGCTGGACATGCTGCTGCGGGCGCGCTTCCGGAACGTCACGCTGGACGACTACATGCGGGCGATGTGGCGGGACTTCGGACGGTTCGAGGACCGGCGCACCCGGTCTCCGCAGAAGCCTTACACCATCGACGACCTGCGGCAGACCCTCGCCCGGGTCACCGGCGACCGCGCCTTCGCGGAAGACTTCTTCCGCCGCTACGTGGAGGGACGGGAGATGATCGACTTCGAGGCGGCGCTCGCTCCGGCGGGGCTCCTCCTGCGCCGGGCGGCGGCGGGACGGCCCTCGCTCGGGGTGCAGCTCCGCTACGAGGAGGAGCGCGCGGTCATCTCGGCCCCGACGCTGGTCGGACGTCCCGCGTACGAGGCGGGGCTGGTGCAGGGGGACCGGATCGTCACCATCAACGGCCGGGAGATCAGGAGCGCCGCCGACGTGTCCGCGGTCATGTCGGAGCTGAAGCCGGGGGACCAGGTGGCCGTCGCGTTCGAACGGTACGGGGTGCCGAAGCAGGCGCGGGTCACGCTGGCGGAGAACCCGCGGATGGAGGTGGTCACCTACGAGCGGGCGGGGCGGCCGGTAACCGACGAGATCCGCGCCTTCCGGGAGCGATGGATGGCCTCCCGGGCGCGCCGGTAACGACGCCCTGCCGTATGATGCGGTGGCACCACGGGAGTAGCGGGGCCCCTGTCGCGCGGGTGCGCCACGCACCCGCCCTGCCGGCACCGGTGCAGTGATAAATCCCGGCGTGGAGCCGGGAAATGGGTTCCATGGAGCCATCCGCACGTGTCTTGCGGATCGGGGGCCGACCCCTGATCCCCCGCTAACCCGTTCCTGACCCTCCGTGCCCCTCGAAACCCCCGGAGCCGGTGCGAGGCTCACCGACGCCACCCGCTCGCGCCTCCCCTTCTCCCGTCCACCGCTGGCGCTCATCGTGGATGACCAGGAGTGGTCCGCCCGGTCTCTGGAGAGCGTCCTGGGCCCCAGCGGCTTTGCCGCGGTCCGCCTCCCCACCGCCCGGCTCGTGCTGGAGCAGGTCCACACGATCTCCCCGGACCTGCTCATGATCAAGTCCGACCTCCCGGAGCTGTCCGGCGTCGAGCTGTGCAGCACGCTCCGCTCCAGAGAGGTCGTCGAGCCCACCACTCCCATCCTGATCACCAGCGCCGAGCCTCCCACCCGGGAGCAGCGGCTGGAAGCCCTGCGCGCGGGGGCGTGGGAGGCGATCGCCCTCCCCCTCGGCGCCGAGGAGCTCCTCCTGAAGCTGCACGTCTACGTGCGTGCCAAGCTGGAGGTGGACCGGGTGCGCGAGGAGTGCCTCGTGGACCCGGAAACCGGGGTGTACGGCGTCCAGGGGCTGCTGACACGGATCAGGGAGGTGGGGCTGGACGCCGCCCGACACCACCGATCCGTATCCTGCGCGGTGATCGCCCCCGACGAGCACCTCCCGGAGACGGACCGGCGGGCGGCCGATCGGCGCCATGGGCTCCCCGGGCGCATGGCGCACCTGATCTCGTCCGTGGCGCGGCGCTCCGACGTGGTGGGAAGGGTGGGCCGGACCGAGTTCGCGGTACTGGCGCCCAGCACGGACCCCACGGGGATCCTCGCTCTGGCGCGACGCTTCATCAACGCGGGAGAGCTTCTGCTCCGGGGTCGCTCCGGTACGGGCGCGGCTCCGCTGCACCTCCGCGTGGGGTGCTACGGGGTGGAGGACTTCGGGGACTCGTTCGTGGAGCCCGTGGACCTCCTGGCACACGCGACCTCCGCGCTCCGGCGGGCGCAGCGCGGCGCCGGGAGTGCCCCGGTATGCTTCTTCGATCCGGTCGCGCCCATGGCGTGAGGCCGGGGGGAGCGCGCCCGCGCGCGCCCCGGAACGCCCTTTCGGCCCCTGCCGCAATTCGCGAGACCACTCCGCAACCTGCAAGACACCGGGCCCGCGCGCTCCGCAGGCCCGGAGGACGGGGCGCGACCATCGGTGCGTAGCATGCAACCCGTTCTCCACGTATGACCTACGCCCCCACCACCGGGGCCGCGCCACCTCCCCTGCAGCACTCCCGCCCGCGGCGCCGGGCGACCCGGCCTCCAATTCGCATAGCTCCTCCTCCAGTTCCGCCCGGTGCTTCCGCTCCCGGGCGAAATCGTTTCACTGCTGTCCTTTCGTGACAACGGCACCCCGGTCGTGAGGCCGGTCCGCAAAGCCACGGGTCTCCCTGAGACAGCCGGGCCGCCGCAGGAAGGAACGCTCACCCGCGAAGGGTCCCCCCCGAGCCGAGGAGCGCTTCCGTGACCGTCACGTTTCCACCCGGTCAGCCGGGTTCCGCTGTTCTCCATCCCGAGCCGTCCCTGGCCGCGGTGCGGCACCGGGTCGTCGCGGTGGCGCCGGTCGGCGACACCGAAGCGACTCCGTGGCCCGTCACCGCGGCCCGCGTCGTCCTGCACCCTTTCCTGTAGTAGAGCCGCCATGTCCGCAACCGCTACTGCTGGGCCCCGGACGGACACCGGATCCGGCGTCGCCTACACCAGGGAAACCGGGCTGAGCCGGCCGGACATCCTGGCCCTCCCGCCCGAGTTCAAATCGACGGTCAGGGTACTGGTGGTGGAGGACGAGCACACCCTCCGCGAGAGCTGCGCCTCGGTGCTGGAGCACGAAGGTTACGACGTGACGAGCTGCGGGCGCGGCGACGAGGCGAGGGAGATCCTGCAGCGACGCTCCTTCGATGTGGTGCTCCTCGACCTGTACATGTCCCAGGTCGACGGCATGGAGCTGCTGGGGGTGTGCCTGGAGCGCTCGCCGGAGACCCTGGTCGTCGTGATGACGGGGAATCCGAGCGTGTCTTCCAGCGTGCAGGCTCTCCGCGCCGGCGCCTGGGACTACCTCCCGAAGCCGTTCACCGCCACCCACCTGCAGGTCCTGTGCGGACGGGCGTGCCACACGGTGATGGTGGCGCGGGAGTCGGGACAGGAGGAGCCTTCCCACGGCGCTGAGCCGGGTCGCGGTGAGAAGGTGCCGCTTCTGGGTCGCTCCCCCGCCCTTCTCCGCGCGGTGGAGCTGGCGCGGAAGGTGGCGCGGACCGACGCCTCGGTCTTCATCACCGGGGAGAGCGGGACGGGGAAGGAGATGTTCGCGCAGTTCATCCACCACCACAGCCGCCGGGCCAGCCGCGCGTGGGTGCCGGTGAACAGCGCCGCCCTCCCCGAGACACTCCTGGAGTCGGAGATGTTCGGGCACGTCAAGGGCGCCTTTACCGGGGCGATCCGCGACAAGGCGGGGCTCCTGGAGACCGCCAACGGAGGCACCTTCTTCCTGGACGAGCTGACGGAGATGTCCCAGCCGATCCAGGCCAAGCTCCTCCGCGTGATCCAGGACGGAGTGGTGCGGCGGGTGGGGAGCGAGAGCGTGGACGCCATTGTGAACGTGCGGTTCATCGCCGCCACCAACCGGGACGCCCGCGAGGCGATGGAGAGCGGCATCCTGCGGAAGGACCTGTACTACCGGTTGAGCGTGGTCCCCATCCGCCTCCCCTCGCTGCGCGAACGGGTGGAGGACATCCCCCTGCTGGCGGAGCACTTCCTCTCGCTGTACTGGAAGAAGCACCGCGAGCGGGGAACTCGTATCCCGCGCTTCACCGCGGCCGCCATCCGGGAGCTGCAGCAGCGGGAGTGGAAGGGAAACGTGCGCGAGCTGCAGAATGTGATGGAGCACGCCGTGGTGTTCCTGGAGCCGGGCTCCGAGATCCGGCCCGACGACCTTCCCGCCGGCGACGGTCCGCCACGGGGGGACCCCCCGGCCGCGCTCTTCGAGGAGTGGCCGGGCGATGGGCCGTACGCGACGGAGGGGAGCTACCACGCCGAGCGCGAGCGGGTGCTCGCGCGCTTCGAGCTGAGCTACCTGAGCTGGCTGGTGGAGCGGGCCGGCGCCAACATGTCCCGCGCGGCGAAGATCGCCGGAGTGGACCGCACGACGCTCTACCGGCTGATGGAGAAGCACCGGCTCCACAGGGACACAGTGATCGCTCCACTGAATGACGAGAGCAGGGGTGGGAGCTAGAGCCGGGGCGGAACCGATCCGCGAGCTCCGCGGCCCGGGAGGGGGCGACCCGTTCGTGGCGGTCAGCTCGCCCGTGGTGCGCTCCGCGGCCCGCCGCGTGGCCGCGGAGCGGCGGGGACCGGTGAACGACCCGGAAGGCGACGAGGCCCGCGTGATGGAGCGGCTCTCGCTCCTCGCGCGGGCCGTATGCGACGGCGGAGACGCGAGATCGGCGCTGCGCGGACCGGGGCGCACTGAGCTGGCCTCTGCGCGGAGGCTGCTGGACGCGCTCCGCGCGGAAGTGGTGCGTGCCTGGGCGGCCACCTCCCCGCCGGGCGCGGAGGAGATGCTGCAGACTCTGGTGGCGCTGGAGGAGACCCGCGAGAGGCTCGACCCGGAGCGCGAAGGCCGCGTCGCCTCCACCGAGGAGATGGAGCTCCTGGTGGAGGTGGCCCACGACCTGCGCTCCCCGCTGACCTCGATCCTCTTCCTGGTGGAGACACTGAGGACGGGACAGAGCGGGGAGGTCAACGACCTGCAGCGCAGGCAGCTTGGCCTGGTCTACAGCGCCGCGCTGGGAATGGTCTCCCTGGCCAGCAACCTGATCGAGCTGGCGCACGACCGCGACCTCCTGAAGGAGAGCGCCCCTGCCCCGTTCTCCGTGGCGGAGGTGGTGGGCTCGGTCTGCGACATCGTCCGGCCGCTCTCGGAGGAGAAGAAGCTGCCGCTGCGCATCCTGCCACTCCCGTGCGACCGGCGGGTGGGGTACGCCGCCGCGTTGAGCCGGGTCCTCCTGAACCTCACCACCAACGGGCTGAAGTACACCGAGACCGGCTTCGTGGAGATCACGGCCCGTTCGATGGGGCCCGTCCGGGTGGAGTTCTCGGTGCGCGACACCGGGAACGGGCTGAGCGAGAACGCCCGGATGCACCTCTTCGAGCCGTTCCACCGCGATGATGAATCGTACATCTTCTCGGGTACCGGCCTGGGACTCGCGATCTGCCGCAAGCTGGTGGAGGCGATGGGCTCCCGCCTGCAGTACGAGAGCGCCCCCGGGTGGGGGACGCGCTTCTACTTCGAGCTGGATCTCCCCCCCGCGAGCCCGTAGCGGTCTCTCCCCCTGCAATCCACCCCGGCACCCCTCCCGCGCGAGGGGTGCTCTTTTTTTCTAGGATGGCAAAGCCTGCTGCAGTAGACTGAGGGTGGGTGGGGTGGAGCGTGTAGGCTGGGCTCACCTCTGGGGCAGGAAGGGGCAAATGGCACGGCTTACAGCACGTTCGGCTGCGACGCGGGAGCAGACGCTTCAGCCGCTGCTGCGCACCTGCGCGTTGTGCGCGCGCCCGATGTGGACGACCTACTCCAACCAGCGCACGGTGACGACGCTGGAGGGCCGTATCCGACTGCGCCTGAAGATCTACCGCTGCCCTGACCCGGCGTGTGCGCGCTATCACCGCCCCTACCGCCCTGAAGCCGAAGGTGCGCTCGTGCTGCCGCAGCACGAGTTCGGGCTGGACGTGATAGCAGCCATCGGCGCCCTGCGCTACGGGGAGCATCGCAGTGTGCCGGAGATCCACGTGCGTCTTCGGGAGCGTGGCGTGGAGATCGCCGAGCGCACGGTGACGCACCTGCTGCATCGCTATGATGAGCTGCTCGCCCTGGCGATGAGCGATCCGGCGCGTCTGCGGGAGGTCACGGCCCAGGAGGGTCGCGTGATCCTAGCACTTGACGGCCTGCAGCCGGACGTCGGGCACGAGGTGCTGTGGATCCTGCGCGACTGCCTCTCGGGCGAGGTGCTGCTGGCCAAGAGCCTGCTTTCGGCCACCGCGGAGGATCTGGGTTCGCTGCTGAGGCGCGTGGCCGAAGCGCTCCCGGTGCCGATCGTGGCGGTGCTCTCCGATGGGCAGCACTCGATCCGCAAGGCGGTCCGGGAGGCGCTGCCGGGCGTGCCGCACCAGCTCTGCCAGTTCCACTACTTGAGAGAGGCCGCGCTACCCGTCTACGAGGCAGATCGCCACGCCAAGAAGGAGTTGAAGAAGCGCGTGCGCGGCATCCGGCCGCTGGAGCGGAAGGTCGAGGGCCGGAGCGACCCGGAGGCGGAGGTGGTGCGCGGCTA
>DATAAL010000347.1:0-1503 GCA_036260145.1 Longimicrobiaceae bacterium
AAGGTGGACCGGCGCGCGCTGCCCGCGCCGGAGGGGAGAGCGTCAGGGGTGGGGTACGTGGCGCCGAGGACGGAGATGGAGGAGGTGGTGGCCGGGATCTGGGCGGAGGTGCTCCGCCTGGAGCGGGTGGGGGTGCGAGAGAGCTTCTTCGCGCTGGGGGGGCACTCCCTCCTGGCCATGCAGGTCGTCTCACGGCTGCGCCGCGCCTTCGACGTGGAGCTCCCCCTGCGCTCCCTCTTCGAAGCCGACACGGTAGAGCTCCTGGCCCGGGCCATGGAGGACCGGCTCATCGCCGCGCTGGACGACGCGGTGCTAGCCGAGCACCTGAGGGAGCTGGAATAGGCACCCGCGCCGGGTGCGGAACCGTTCGTGGGGAATCTTTCGGGATAGAGTCGTAACTCCTCAACATCACCGTAATCATGAGCCATCGTTCCCCGGCCGAAACATCGGAGCTGCTCGGAGGCCTGTCGCCCGAGAAGCGGCGTCTGCTCCTGCAGAAGATCATGCGGGAGAGAGCCGGTTCCACGAGCGAGGGGATCTCCGCCCGGACATCGAGCGGTCCGGCTCCGCTGTCGTTCGCGCAGCGGCGGCTGTGGCTCGTGGACCGTCTGGAGCCGGGGAGCGCCGCCTACAACGTGCCGTACGTGCTGCGCCTGCGAGGAGAGCTGGACGTGGCGGCGCTGCAGAGGAGCCTGAACGAGCTGGTGCGCCGGCACGAGGTGCTGCGGACCGTGTTCGAGGAGCGCGACGGCGAACCGGTGCAGGTCGTCCACGCTCCGGCCCCCGTAGCGGTGCCGGTAGTGGACCTGCGGGGGGTACCGGGTCAGGAGGCGGAGCGGGAGGCCGGGTGGTTGGCCGACGCGGAGGGGTTTCGTGGCTTCGACCTCGCGCGGGGGCCGCTGCTGCGCTGCACGCTGCTCCGTCTCGGGGACGCGGAGCACGTGCTGTGCTGCTCGCTGCACCACATCGTCAGTGACGCCTGGAGCATGGAAGTACTGGTGCGGGAAGTCTCGACGCTGTACGGGGCATTCACCCGGGGCGAGGCGGCGCGTCTACCCGAGCTGCCGATCCAGTACGCGGACTACGCGGCGTGGCAGAGGGAGCGGCTGGCGGGGAAGGTGCTCGATGAGCAGCTGGCGTACTGGAGGGAGCGCCTCGCGGGGGCCCCGCCGCTGCTGGAGATCCCCACGGACCATCCGCGCGCCGCGGTGCCGGGCGCACGTACCGGGAGCTGCCGCTTCGTGTTCCCGGAGAGGCTGTCCCGGGAGCTGCGGGCGCTGAGCCAGCGGGAGCGGACCACCCTGTTCATGACGGTGCTGGCCGGCTGGCAGGTGCTGCTGGGGCGCTACGCGGGACAGGACGACGTCGTGGTGGGGAGCCCCGTGTCGGGCCGGACACGGACTGAGCTGGAGGGGCTGATCGGGTTCTTCCTGAACATGCTGGCGCTGAGGGGCGAGCTGGGGGGGGATGCTACCTGGACGGAGCTGCTGGGACAGACGCGGG
>DATAAL010000348.1:0-10333 GCA_036260145.1 Longimicrobiaceae bacterium
ACCGGCCGTACCCACGGCCGGTGCGGCGGCCTCCGCTCGCGCGGAGGCCGCCGGCCGGGACGCGTCTCCGGAGCGGCCCTCTCCCGCGACGGCGCAGGCCGTCGCGAGCACGCCGGCGGCCACCGCCAGCAGGGGAAGCGAGCGCAGCAGGGGGTGCGAGGGGCGTTTCTCGGTCATGGCCCTGATCCTCCGTTCCAGGTGAAGGGTGGACTCGCCCCAGGCAGGGCTGAGCGGCGGCAGCCCGGGGGAGCCGCCCGCCGTGCGGATGAGGACCTCCCCGTAGGCGCGCCGGCTCACGCCCCGGGCGAGCACCCGGGCGTCGCAGTCCGTCTCCACCGCCAGCCGGAGCCGGTGCTGCTGCCACCACAGCGGGAGGCTCCACGGCATCGCGGCCACCGCGAGCGTGCCGAGGAAGAGCAGCCAGGTGTCCCCGCTCGCGACGTGCTCGCGCTCGTGCAGGAGGATCAGGCGCCGCTCCTCGCCCGGGGCGTCCAGCACCCAGCGCGGCACCACCACCACCGGCCGGACCAGCCCCACCACCGCGGGTCCCATCCGCTCGGCCACGCGCACCGGGACGCCGTCCACCTCCCGGGCCTCGCAGCCGGAGCGGACGGCCCGGAGCCGACCGTAGCTCCAGCCTATCATACCGAGCATGGCGAGCGAGGCCGCGAGCCATCCCAGCCCCAGCAGGGAGGACAGGTCCGCCCCGAACGGCCCCGCGTCCGCGCCCGGCCCGCCCATCCACGCATCCGCGGCCTCCGCAAGGGGTCGCGGGGCGCCGGCTTCCGGGGCGGGATCCGCCGGCGCCGGGTCCGGGAAGATCCCGAGGTCGGGGAGGAGCCCGGGTGCCCAGAGGGAGAGCGCCGGCAGGGCGAGCGAGCCCAGCATCGCCGCCGCCCAGACCCCGCGCCGCGGCGCCCCCATCCACCCCGCTGCCTGCTCCGCGGCCAGCGCCGCCATGCCGAGCAGCGCACCCGCGAGCAGCGCCTGGAGCATCCACGCCGGGGTCATGCGTCCTCCTCCTCCGCCAGGCGGCGGTCCAGCAGGTCGCGCATGCGCTGCAGCTCTGCCGCCGGCAGCCTCCGCTCGCTGACGAGCTGCGCCAGCAGCATCACCGTCGAGCCGTGGAACACCTTGTCCACGATGCGGTCCAGGGCGCTGCCCCCCGCCGCCTCCGGCTCGATCACCGGATAGTAGCGGTAGGCGCGACCCTCCTTCTCGTGGCGCACGAAGCCCTTCTCCTCCAGCGTCTGCAGCACCCAGAGCACGGTGGTGTACGCCAGGTCGGCGGCGAGCCGCTCGCGCACCTCGCTCACGGTACCCGAGCCCTCGCGCCAGAGGATGCTCATGGCGTCCAGCTCGCGGTCGGTGAGGCGGGGGTCGTCAGGCATACGGATCCTCCTTTCTACGGGTTCACCCGTAGAATAAGAGGCGGGTGCGGGCCTGTCAACGGGTTTTCCCGTAGATGCGATCGGGAGAGTGGGAACCGCCGGATCGCGGGCGTGGCAGGGGACCGATCTACCCGACAGAAGAGCCGCAGGGAGCCATACGACGCACGGCTCCTTGCGGCTCCCCCATTCTCCGGGCAGTGTGGTCAGCTCAGCTGCCCGGGCGCTTCACCTCCCACAGCGTCACCCACCCCCCGCTCCACCCTACCACCTGGCCGCGCTCATTGATCCCCATGGCGCTGGAGTAGGTGGCCTCGGGGAGCTTGCCCAGGTCGAGCATCCCGCTCGCGCGCGACCAGAAGAAGGCGCGCCACTCCCCGGACGCCGTCTGGCTCGACCCCACCACCTCGCCGTGGTCGTTGATCGCTATCGCCATGCTCTCGGCGCCGCCGAGCGTCCCCAGGTCCTCCACGCGTCCGTCCGTGTGCCAGAGCACGGCGCGCAGGCGGCCGAGCGAGTCGGCGCTGATCCCCGCGATCTGGCCCTGGTTGTTGATGTCGTGCGCGTACCCGTAGGGCCTCCCCAGGGTCGCCAGCTGCCGAAGCTGCCCCGTGGCGGACCAGGCGACGGGCAGCGACGGGCCCCCTAGGTTGCTGGTGCCGACGATCTCCCCCCGGTCGTTGATCCCGCTCGCCGAGGTGAAGCCGCCCCCGAGGTCCGGCAGCACCGTCATCCCCCGGTCGGCGCTCCAGCGGAACGCCTGCGTCCCCCCGTTGAGGTTGACGCTCCCCACCACCACGCTCGACTCGTTCACGTCCCAGCCGAAGCTGTAGGTGTCCAGGGGCCCGATGGCCCGGAACTCCCCGGAGGGCGACCGGATGTAAGCCACGCGGTTCTGGGCCCCCGCGGGGGTGGACCCGCCCACGATCTCTCCCTTGTTGTTGATGGCGTAGGCCGTGGTGTACACTGGGTTCCCCAGGAAGCCAAGCTCCACCTCGCCCCCGGTCCGGGTCCAGAGGAAGCCGACCTCCTGGAACCCCGGCTTCCTCCTCCCTCCCGCCACCGCGCCCGCGTCGTTGATCCCCAGGCTGTTCCCGGACGGGATCCCCAGGTTCTCCGGGCTCCCGAGGCTCACCACCTTCTCCGGAGCGCCCACGGTGTAGGTGGCGGGCCCCGGCGCCCGGGTGGGATCGTCGCACGCCTGGAGGCCCGCGCCAAGGACGGAGAGGCCCAGCAGGCTGAGCGTGCCGCGGAGTCCGCGGTGGGTGTCGTTCCTCGTCTTCATCTTCACTTCCCGGATGGGGATGGGAGAGTGTGTCCGGATAGGGACGACAGCGGGTGCCGCTCCGTCACCGTCGGGATCCCCGCGGGTGGCGAGTCGTTGACGAGACCCGGGGGCTTGCCTACCGTGGATAGCGTCGGAGATCAGGCATGTGTCTCCTTCCGACCTGGCCCAGACTGTCCCATGGAGAACGTGAAGCTGAAGTCGGTCCTCCGCTGCCCCGCGTGCGGGGCGAAGCGGGAGGAGACCATGCCCACCGACGCGTGCGTGTTCTTCTACGAGTGCACCGGGTGCGGCGCCCTGCTGCGCCCGGAGCCGGGGGACTGCTGCGTCTTCTGCTCCTACGGCACCGAGCCGTGCCCCCCGATGCAGGCCGGCGGCGGCTGCTGCGCCTGAGCGTAAAAGCCGCCGGACGCAAGACGGGCCACACTCCTCCGAGGAGTACGGCCCGCTTCATCGTATGGGTGCCGCCGAACAGGGCCAGCGTAGCCCATCTGAGGGGGAGGTATAATTCCCGCCACGAGTGCCCACCATGCGGAACGGCCTCTATTCTCCGCCGGGGGGCAGACACGGCCGGACCCGGTTGGTTGTTGACAGAAGCATTTACTTCCCGCTTACGCTCACCATGCTAGCGTGGCAATTCGGGACCCGGTGCAGTCTGAAGGGCAGGCACGAGAACATGGCGCGACCTCTCGTCCTCGGGTATTCTGTCGGGAAGGGTACGATATGTGTTCCCTCCAGATCCGGCAAAATGACAGAACTTGCACATACTCAGTCCCATCAGGGGCGCCTTCGCTCCATCCTGCCCCCGCCGCAGCCGCGGCACTGGACAGCGGAGATCAGGGCTCTGGAGGAGATCGGTCCTGAGCTGGGGATCGTGTTCTGGCGGATGCTCCGCAGGGCAAGGGCATGGGCAGCAACGCCGGGGCCGAGAGAAGGACTCTAGTGGTTCCGGATCCATCGGAAGCATGCAGGCGGTTGGGGAATGCATGCATCCATGTTCCGGAATTGGTGGACGCATTCGGGACGTTCGCCCTCTTCATCCGTACTCCGGAGGCGGTCGGATCCTTCCAGCTTACAGAAGCGTGCCGTCGTGTCTATGAATGGGCAGAAAACCGCTCTCATTTGGAAATCGCGGCGCTCTTCGCCGAGGCAGCGGCGATCATGGATCCCCAATCCCCGACTCAAGCATATGATGCTGCCCGACTGAACAGGCAGACGGCACGGTTCGACGGGGCGGCCCACTGGTATGAGCGGGCTCTTGGTTTGGCGATTCGGACGAAGAACCGAGGGGCGGTCATCAACGCACTTCTGGGCTATGGTAACTTGATGAAGGATCTTGGTCAGTTCGCCAAAGCCCGCACCTACTACGAACGCGTCGCACAGAGGGCTTTGAACACGGGAAGAAGGAGAGTAGCCGCCGAGGCACACCACTCGCTTCTCACTCTGGCGGCAGAGACCGGCATGTTCAGGGCTGCCATTCGGCACGTTCGGAAGGCGCTCGATTACTATCCGCTCCATCATCCCTACATCCCGTATCTGGTGCACGACTTCGCATTCGTGCTGGTCCGCCACCGATTCTTTGCTCTAGCAATCGGTCCACTCCTTCACCTCCTTTCCGTGATCCAGAGGCCACACGAACAGGTCCTGGTGTATGGCACCATCGCGCGTGCCGCAGGCGGACTTCGGCGCCGAGACCAATATGCCGATGCCGCGGAGGCCATCCTGCGGCTTGTCGCGGAACATCAACAGTACGCGGCATCAGCCATGAACGGGCTTGCTGAAGCTGCATGGGCATTTGGTGAGTGGGACCAGGCAGAGGTCTATGCGGCTGCCGCACTAACATATGCCCATATGTGGCAAGCTGGGGCCGAGCAGGGCATAGCCGAGAGGCTACTCGATTCCCTCGCTAGGCGGGAGCAAGCTCCCACAGAGATGGATCCTGAGGACCGAGAGCGGGTGGGTTTTCTCGTGCAGCGTCTACTTTCTCGGCTACGGGCATGGGAAGCCCCGAGTGCCACGAGTGCACACGAAGCATCCCACGCTTCCGTCGCGGCAGGTGCGTCTGCGGCCTAGTGACCGGTCCCGAACGTCGAGCCACCCCGCTCGGTAGAGGTCCCATCGCTCGTCGTCTCGGTCGAAGTCGAAGACGTGGTAGTGTTCCCCGAGTCCGAGCGGTGCCCGGTCCCGATGGTCGGGCCCCCGTCGTAGCTCGGGCTATCGGGCGAGAGGAGCGTCGTCTCGCCACAGGCGCCGAGGCCGAGTGCGAGCACGCCGACGAGGATACGCAGGTTCTTCATGGGTTCTTCCTTGCTGGGGGAATGAATGGCAAGGTTGCCATATGACTACGTTATTCCCCCCGTACGGAATCCGCCAGGAACGCCCACTCGCCGGGTTGGGTGGGAAGCACAGGCCTTCGCGTTCGGTACCCGCCGAAGCAGCCCGGCGGCCCGTGAAGCAGCACTCGGCTCGCCGCATTGCGCCCGTGCAGCCGTACGGCGGAGCCTCAGGACGCGCCGTTATGACCCGCCCCGTGAGGCCAGGTGGCGCAGCTTTGCCAGGGCCTCCCGGGCGCTGGCCCGCAGCCCCTCCTCGTCGAGGTGGCCCGCGCCCCGCACCTCCGGATCCGGCTCGAATGCGTCGACGTCCCCGAACAGCCTGTCGAGGACGAGGAACTCGTCGTCGGGGAACATCGTCGCGTCGCCCTTGAACAGCGCGAAGAAGCGCTCCTCGAACGACCCGGCGTCCAGGCCGCCCTGCTCCACGAACTCCGCGAGGAGCTCGATGTAGGGATCCAACCTGCCCATGTCAGCCTCCTCCCAGTGCCCCGGTGCGGAGCAGGTACTCGATCTGTTTCGCGCTGAGCCGCCAGCCGCTCAGGAACCCGCCCTGCGCGTCCCGGATCACGTTCAGACCGGTGTTCGGGTTGAAGAAGTGGGTCACCGGGTTGCCGCGGTAGGTACCCCGGACCACGAGCGTCCCCGGGTTGCGGATGTGGTTCTGGATCGCCTGCTGGAACGCCTGTCCGGCCGCCTTGCTCCAGTTCCCCGTGACCCCGAAGTCCTTGGCGTGCCGGAACGCATGCTGGAGGCTCCCCGTGGAGAAGTTCATGGCCCGGCTCGCGAACCGGCTGAGGAACCGGGCGACACCCGCCGCGATCCGGCTCCGGCCGGCGGTCGAGAACATCGCGCGGAGCGCCGCGCTCATCGCAAAGCGGGCCAGGAGCGGACCCAGGTACCAGGCGGCCGCGACGAGCAGGATCAGGCCGAGGAGGAGCAGCAGCGCGGGGAGCAGGTTGCCGTAGAAGCAGTCCGACAGGCCGCTGCAGTTGTCGGCCCGCGCCGGGGTGGCGCCGCCCGCGAGCAGGGCGGCCACCCCCGCGGGCACCCAGGCCATCGGCCGGGGGCGGCTCACGTCCCCGCCTCCTCGGCCGCGGCCCTGTCCGCACCCGCGTGCCCCGCCCTGCCGCCGGGGAAGAACAGCGCCATGCAGAGCAGGCCGGCCAGGAACCCCCAGATCAGGGGGAGGAAGCTCTGCCCTCCCATCCGTCCCGAGACGATCCAGGAAGAGACGACGTAGCCCAGCCCCAGCGCCGCCGGCAGCCGGAAGACGGCGGGGATCCGCTCCACCGTCCGGGGCCACGCCGCGATCCGCGCGGGGAGCAGCGTGCGGGCGGAGTCGATCGCCAGGAGGCCCGCGAAGAGGATTGCGGCATCCAGCCAGGTGAAGAGGAGGCCGCCCAGCAGGCACGTGGCCGCGGTCGCGGCGAGGGGGACGCGCAGCGTCGCCGGGAGACGCTCCCAGGCGCTCGGCTCCGGGGCGTCGAGCGCCGCGGCTCTGCGCCCGATCCCGCCGGGGTCGATCACGCAGGCCCCGTACTCGGCGAGTACCCGGCAGCCTCCCACGACAGCCGCCAGGAGCACGAAGATCCAGGTCCGCTGCTGGGCCGGAGCCACCGACTCCACGCTCGGCACCATGCCCTGCCAGACGAAGAGCGGCCGGATGAGCATGGGCAGGGCCTGCACGTACAGCCAGGTCAGGCCCGCGGAGAACACCGCGCCGAGGAGGGCGTCGAGTGCCACGCGCGCGTCGGGGGCGTCCTCCGGCGGCAGGGGGGTTTGCGCGCGCAGCGCGCGCACCGCGAGGGGGATCCCCGCGGCGAGCATCGCGAGCGCGGCGTAGACCACCAGCATCCCGCCCAGGAGCCGGACGCGGTCCATGAGGCCGTCGACGGGGAAGTCCGGGTGGCGCCAGAGGAGGAGGTCCCCCAGGGCGTAGCCGACGGTGAAGAGCACTCCGAGCTGCGCAGCGACCAGCCCCAGACCGATCGCGACCGCGATGACGAGCTCGGACTGGGTGAACACCTGGGGGCCTCCCAGCCGCCACCACCCCGCGACGACGCCGAGGAGCAGCGCGCCCGCCGGCGCCAGCGCCGCCATCCGCGGCCACGCCACCAGGTAGACACCCTCGCCGAGGGCGACCCCCAGCATCCTCGAAAAGCGGTTCCCGTAGGCGGGAAGGCGCTCCCACCAGAGCGCGCGGAGAGCATCCATGGCCGTCATCCTCCGGGTGGATCCGCCTCCGGAAGCAGCGGGTGCGGGCGCAGGCGGCGCTCGCTGACCCACCCGAGGACGCTTCCGTAGCAGAGATGGCCGACGAACGACATGGTGGTGAACTCCACCAGGACCGCGTCGAGCTGCAGCCAGCCCGGGTAGAGCGCGAGCATCCCCGCCTCCAGCCCGAGCCCCCACGCCACGCCCCACTTCCAGCTACGCCCGCCGAGCAGGAAGCAGTAGCCGATCGCGAAGGCGGTCCCGTTGAGGGCGTGGTAGGCGGTGCCGATTCCGTGCGTCACCCAGGCCGGACCGCCCTCGCCGACGATGAGCTGCCCGAAGATCCCGAACGTCTCGAAGGGGGAGAGCGGCAGCCGGCCGAGGTGGACGAGGAGGAGCCGGCTCGCGTCGTAGGCGGCGGTTGCCGCCAGCCCCGCGACCACCCCGGTACGCAGCTGCGCCCGCAGGAGCCGCCTCCCCTCCGCGTCGCACTGCGACCAGCGCAGGGAGACCAGGGAGACCGCCATGGCGCCGAGCAGTCCCAGGCTCAGCCAGAGGGGGAGCCCGGCGAGGACCGAGACCACGAGGGCGATCCCGCTCGCCAGCATGGACGTCGCCAGCACCGCCCGCCATGCGGCGTCGCCCGCAGCACCGTGGTTCCTTGTTTCCATTCTCCGGGGCCGGACGCATGGAGAGGACTTCAGCCAGGAAGATAAGGGTCCCCTCCGGGCGGTACAACGAAGGCGTTGCGGTGCGGATCTCGAGACCCCGGCCAGCGATCCGGTGGGCCGGGGCAAGCCCTTCGGGCCGTTGCCTCGCCGCCGCGGTCTCCATGGCCTGCGTGCCGCCCGGCGCCGCTGACTGCCTCGCCAGGGGCCACGCATGGTCGGAAAGCAAAAGCGCGGGAACCCGGCACCGCCCCGGGCTCCCGCGCCGTCTTCTTCGTTCCGTCAATAAGCCTACGCCGCCACCTGCTCCTGGATCGCCTCCCGCGCCGCCCGGTACCCCTCCTCCAGAAAGTACTGCGTGCGGTCGAAGTCCCACCCGCCCAGGTGCCACACCTTGGGGCGGATGTACAAGAGCGGCGGCCCGTCCCAGTTGTCCAGGCAGCGGGAGCGCTGCTCCCGCAGGTTCAGGTTCAGCACCCGGTCGTGGATGGCGATCATCCCCCGGTCGAAGTACCCCTCCGCCGGCGGGAGGAGCTCCGAGCCCACGTCCACCCCGATGATCCGCTCCGCCCCCCACGCCGCCGCCTTGCGGATGGGGAACACGTCCAGCACCCCCCCGTCCACCAGGTAGTCCCCATCCGGCGTCCGCAGCGGGGGGAAGTAGATGGGGAGCGCACACGAGGCGTACACCGCGTCCGGCACCGGGATGTCCTGCCGGCAGTCCGTCCCGAACCACACCTCCTCCCCGGACACCAGCGACACCGTGTTCAGCCGGAAGGGGAGCGTCATCTCGTGGAAGTGCTTCACCGGGAGGATACGCTCCAGGTAGGCGCGGAAGTGGTCCCCCTCGAACACCGCCTCCTCCCGCACCCCCCCGAAGAAGACCGCCCGGCGGTTGATGGAGACGATGTCGTCCTTGGTCAGCTTGCGGGCGATCTCCGCCAGCTCCCGCCACCCGTGCCCCCCGGCGATCCCGGCCCCGATCAGCGCCCCGATGCTCGTGCCGATGACGGCGTCGGGACGGATCCCCGCCTCCTCCAGCGCCTTCCACACCCCGATGTGCGCGATCCCCTTCATCCCCCCACCGCCCAGCACCAGGATCGTGCGGGGCCCGGAGCCCGACGCGGGGGGCGCGAGGGGGAGCTCGGCGTTCTCGCTCACCGTGGGACCTCGGCGTAGAAGGGGACGGGGAAGCCTGCGGCCACAACCTTATAAGTGCAACCCGCGGGCCACGCCGTCTGTTCCCGGAACCGTTCCCCGCACGCTTCTTGCGACCGTCCCCGCCCCCCGCCGGACCGCCGGGCGATCCTTGACTTTCCCCCGGCCGGGGTCTACGTTGCGGATTGATAAGAAGAATCATTCTCCAGAAGGGTCCGGGACGCTCCGCGGGAGCCGCCGGGATGCCGGGGCGAGCAAAACACAAGTTGCGGTGTACCAGGGAGATACGAACCCACCCCGCCGTGTCCGGCGGCGGGGTTTTCAGTCCAGGAGAGGAAGACCAGCACGATGGCCGAGCCGCTGCTCAAGATTACGAACCTGCACGCCGAGATCGCCGAGGACGGGACGGAGATCCTCAAGGGGGTGGACCTGGAGATGAACGCCGGGGAGATCCACGCCATCATGGGCCCCAACGGCTCCGGGAAGAGCACCCTCTCCAAGGTGATCTCCGGGCATCCCGCCTACGAGGTGACCGACGGGGACATCCTCTTCAAGGGGGCGAGCGTTCTGGACATGGAGCCCGACGAGCGCGCCCGCAGCGGGATCTTCCTGGCCTTCCAGTACCCGGTGGAGATCCCGGGCGTCTCCGTCGCCAACTTCATGCGCACGGCGCTCAACGCCAAGCGTGGCGAGGAGGTGGACATCTTCGACTTCCAGGAGGAGCTGGAAGCCAAGATGGAGATGCTGGAGATGGACCCGGCCTTCGCCCTCCGCTCGGTGAACGAGGGGTTCTCGGGCGGGGAGAAGAAGCGCAACGAGATCCTCCAGCTCGCCCTGCTGGAGCCGGAGCTCGCCGTCATGGACGAGACCGACTCGGGGCTGGACATCGATGCCCTCAAGATCGTCACCGCCGGGATCAACTGGATCAAGGCGCAGAAGCCGGAGACGACCATCCTGCTGATCACGCACTACCAGCGGATGCTGAACTACATCACCCCCGACCGGGTCCACGTCATGGTGGACGGCCGGATCATCCGTTCCGGCGGTCCCGAGCTTGCTCTGGAGCTGGAGGAGCGGGGGTACGACTGGGTACGGGAAGAGACCGCCGTCTGACAGGGCGGATCCCACGAGCGAGGAGGTACCACGATGCCCGAGAATGATGCCGTAGCCCAGCTGGGGCTCGACGAATACCGGTACGGGTTCAAGGACCCGGAGAACTACGTCTTCAAGTCCCGCAAGGGGCTGGACGAGGAGATCGTCCGCGAGATCTCCACGCGGAAGGGG
>DATAAL010000349.1:0-5173 GCA_036260145.1 Longimicrobiaceae bacterium
GATCGAGCCGGGGGAGGTGGAGGCGGTGCTGAGGGAGCACGCGGAGGTGCGGGAGGCGGTGGTGCTGGTGCGGGAGGCGGATGGGGGCGCGGCGGGCGAGAAGCGCCTGGTGGGCTATGTGGTCCCCGACGCCGCAGAGAGCGCCGCCCCGAGAGACGAGCTCCACGAGGAACTGCGCCGCTGGCTCGGGCAGCGGCTTCCCGACTACATGATCCCGGCGGCGCTGGTGATGCTGGACGCGCTTCCGCTCACCCCTAACGGCAAGCTCGACCGCCGGGCTCTCCCCGAGCCGGAGCGCGTCGGCGGAGGACGCGGGCGTAGCTCACTGCTCACCTCCACCGAGCGGGCCGTGGCCGCCATCTGGGAAGAGGTCCTGGGCGTGCGGGAGGCCGGTGTCGCCGACAACTTCTTCGATCTTGGCGGACACTCGCTCCTCCTGGTCCAGGTCCATTCCCGCCTGCAGGAGCGCTTCCCGGACCGAGTCGCGCTCACCGATCTCTTCGCGCACCCGACACTGGGGACGCTCGCGGCGCACCTGGACCACCGCGGCGCGACGGAGACGCCGCGAGTCCGCCCGGCCCGCGCGCGTACCGAGGCGCGCAGGGCACCCGCCCCACAGCCCGGCGCGGAGCGGCCCGGGCGCGTCGTCCCGACCCCCCTACCCGAACCTCCGATGAACAGCTCAGCGGGATCCCCCAGCGGAAGGGAAGTGGCCATCGTCGGCATGGCGGGACGCTTCCCCGGCGCCTCGGGCATCGACGAGTTCTGGCGCAATCTCCGCACCGGCACCCGGTCGCTCCGCCGCTTCACGGAGGAGGAACTGGCCGCGGCCGGGGTCCCGGAGCGCGAGCTGCGCTCGCCCGGCTACGTCCCCGTGTCCGGCGTGCTCGACGACGTGGAGCTGTTCGACGCGGCGTTCTTCGGCTTCACCCCTCGCGAGGCCCTGGTGATGAACCCGCAGCAGCGGGTGTTCCTGGAGTGCGCCTGGGAGGCACTGGAGAGGGCGGGCTACGCGTCGCGGACGTACCCGGGGCGCATCGGGGTGTACGCCTCGGAGTCGCTGAACCGCTACATGCTGGACGTGCTCTCCCAGCCCGCGCTGGTGGAGGCGGTGGGGGAATTCCAGGTGGTCGTGTCGAACACCGCGCCCCTGGCCACGCTGACGTCCTACAAGCTGGGTCTGGAAGGTCCCAGCCTCAACGTCCAGACGGCGTGCTCCTCGTCTCTGGTGGCGGTCCACCTGGCGTGCCAGAGCCTGCTGTCGAGGGAAACCGACGTGGCGCTCGCGGGGGGAGTGCGCGTCGGCGTGCCGCATCACCAGGGCTACCGGTACGGGCCGGGGAGCATCGTCTCGCCCACAGGGGAGTGCAGCCCGTTCGACGCGGCGGCGTGCGGCTCGGTGGCGGGGAGTGGGGCCGGGGTGGTGGTGCTGAAGCGTCTGGAGGACGCCCTGGTGGACGGCGACGTCATTCACGCCGTGATCCGCGGCTCGGCGGTGAACAACGACGGTGACCGGAAGGTGGGGTTCACGGCGCCACGCTCGGAGGGGCAGGCGGCCGTCATCTCCGAGGCGCTGGCGGCGGCGGGAGTAGAGCCCGAGGAGGTCGGCTTTGTGGAGACGCACGGCACCGGCACCGAGGTGGGCGATCCCATCGAGGTGGCGGGGCTCACGGCCGCGTTCGGTGAGGGACGCCCCAGAAGCTGCGCGCTGGGGGCGGTGAAGGCCAGCATCGGACACCTGGACGCGGCGGCGGGCGTGGTGGGGCTCATCAAGGCGGCGCTCGCCCTGGAGCACGGCGAGCTTCCGCCCTCCCCCTATTTCCGCAGCCCAAACCCAAGGATCGACTTCGACCGCTCGCCCTTCTACGTCAACCCGGAGCTGCGGCCCTGGGAACGCAATGGGACGCCGCGCCGCGCGGGGGTGAGCTCGTTCGGGATCGGCGGGACCAACGCGCACGTGGTGCTCGAAGAGGCGCCGCAGATGCGGCCGTCCGGTCCGTCGCGGCCGTGGCAGCTCCTCGTCCTCAGTGCCCGGACCCCCGCTGCGCTAGAGGCGGGTACCGACCGGCTGGCGGAGCACCTCCTCGACCACCCGGAGCAGAAGCTTGCCGACGTGCTGCACACGCTCCGCGTGGGCCGGCGGCGCTTCATGCACCGCCGGGTGCTGGTGTGCCGCGGCCGGGAGGATGCCGCCGCGGCGCTGGTGACGCGTGACGCCCGGCGCCTCCTGGAGGGCACGCAGGACCGGGACGAGCGCCCGGTGGCCTTCCTCTTCCCGGGTGTGGGCGACCACTACGTGCAGATGGCGCGCGGGCTGTACGAGGCCGAACCGGTCTTCCGGCGCGAGGTGGACCGCTGCGCCGAGATCCTCCGCGCGCACACCGGAGCCGACGTGCGCGAGGCGCTCTTCCCCGGCGATCCGGCGCCGGAGCAGGCCGCCGGGGCCGCGGTGGCGGAGCCAGGCGCGTCCACCGACCTGCGCGCGATGCTGGGCCGGGGCGCGATGGCGG
The DNA here is from genome assembly GCA_036260145.1 of Longimicrobiaceae bacterium. GTDB lineage: Bacteria > Gemmatimonadota > Gemmatimonadetes > Longimicrobiales > Longimicrobiaceae > JAFAYN01. The sequence goes on from DATAAL010000349.1 coordinate 2,511, forward strand.
TCGACGACCCGCTCGGGCGCACCGAGTGGGCGTACGCGGCGACCTTCGTGGTGGAATATGCGCTCGCGCGGCTCTGGATGAGTTGGGGCGTGCTCCCCGAGGCGATGATCGGGCATTCGCTGGGGGAATACGTGGCCGCCACCGTGGCGGGCGTCTTCACGCTAGAGGACGCCCTGGCGCTGCTCGCGCACCGAGCGCGGCTGATCTCCGCGCTCCCCGCGGGGGCAATGCTGGCCCTGCCGCTGGACCCCGCGGAGGTCCGGGTGCGCCTGCGTGCCGGACTGGCGCTGGCCGCGCACAACGCCCCCGGGCTCTGCACCGTGTCGGGGCCGGCCGAAGCCGTGGCCGCTCTGGAGTCCGAGCTGGCCGCGGAGGGGGTGGCGTGCCGGCGGCTCAACGCGCAGCACGCCTTCCACTCCGCGGAGATGGAGCCGGTGGCGGCGCACCTGGCCGAGCGGCTGCGCACGATGCGGCTGGCGCCTCCGGAGATCCCGTTCGTCTCCAACGTGACCGGAACGTGGATCCGCGCGGAGGAAGCCGTCGAGCCGGAGTACTGGACGCGTCACCTCTGCCGCACGGTACGTTTCGCCGAAGGGATGGCCGAGCTGTTGAAGGACGCGAGCCGGGTGCTGCTGGAGGTGGGACCGGGGCGCACGCTGGGGACGTTCGCGCTGCACGCGGGAGCCGCGGAGGAGGCGGTGCACGCGTCGCTCCGGCATGCGTACACGCGTCAGTCCGACCAGGCGCACCTAATGGAATCCCTGGGGCGGCTGTGGATCGCGGGGGTGAGGGTGGACTGGGACGGGTTCGTGGCCGGGGAATGGCGACGCCGGACACTGCTACCGACGTATCCCTTCGAGCGGCAGCCGTACTGGGTGGAGCAGCGCCGCAGGCGGCGCCGCGGTGCGCGACGGTCGGCCCCCCGAGAGGCCGGCTACACTCCGTCCCCCGTGGACGCCGCGGACTCCGAGCTGCACCCGGGTGCCGCCGGAGCGCTGCCGGGGCTGCAGCCGCGGCCCGAGACCGGCACCAGGTACGTGGCCCCGCAGGGCGAGCTGCAGGAGCGCGTGGCGCTGCTCTGGCAGGAGCTGCTCGGCTTCGACCGCGTCGGCGCGCACGACGACTTCTTCTTGCTGGGTGGCCACTCGCTCCTGGCCACGCAGCTCATCGCGCGCGCGCAGCGCGAGTTCCACGTGGACGTGTCGCTGAACGCGGTGTTCGACGATCCCACCGTGGCCGGGATGGCGGACAAGATCGCCACCCTCCGCACCGATGCCGGCGTGGAGGAGCCCGCCGCGATCGTCCCGGTGCCTCGCACGGGCCCGCTCCCGCTCTCCTATGCCCAGGAGCGCCTCTGGGTGCTGGACCGCATGGAGCTGGGCAACCCGATGTACAACGTGCCGGTGGCGAGCTGGGTCCGGGGTCCGCTGGACGTGGCCGCCGCGCAGCGCGCGCTCGCAGAGATCGTGCGCAGGCACGAGGTCTACCGGACCGTGTACGCGGAGTCCGAAGGAGGTCCCGTGCAGATCGTCCTCCCGCACCTCGACGTTCTGCTCCCGGTGGACGACCTCTCTGCGGTGCCGGAGCCGGAGCGCCTCGGTACGGTGCGCAGGATGCTCACCGAGGAGGCGCGGCGTCCCCTGAACCTGGCCACCGGCCCTGTCCTGCGGGCGCGGCTCCTCCGCTTCGACGCCGATCTGCACGCCCTCCTGGTGACCACGCACCACATCATCATGGACGGCTGGTCCGGCGGGATCTTCTTCTACGAGCTGACGGTGTTATACGCGGCCTTCGCGGCCGGGAAGCCGTCGCCCCTCCCGGAGCTCCCCCTCCAGTACGCGGACTACGCCGTATGGCAGCGGGAACAGCTCTCGGGTGAGCGCTTGCGGCGGCACCTGGACTTCTGGCGGGAGAGCCTGCGCGGGGTGCCCCCGGTGCTGGAGCTTCCCACCGACCGTCCCTACCCCCCGGTGCAGAGCTATCGAGGAGGGATGCACGGCATCCTGCTGGAGCCGGAGCTGGAGCGGCGCCTCCGTGCACTCGCGCAGCGGGAGCACACCACCTTCCACCTGGTGCTGGCGGCCACCTTCCAGGCGCTCTGCTTCCGCTACACCGGGCAGGAGGACTTCGCCATGGGCTCGCTGGCCGGCAACCGCGAGCGCTCCGAGATCCAGCGGCTAATCGGGTTCTTTATCAACACCCTCCCCCTTCGCGCGCGACCCTCCGCGCGTCTCCGCTTCGCGGAGCTGCTGGCGCAGGTCAGGGAGTGGGCCGCCGCGGCGTACGCGCACGCGGAGGTGCCGCTGCAGATGATCCTCGATGAGGTGCGGCCGGAGCGCGACGCCAGCCGCAACCCGCTGATCCAGGTGATGCTCGGGATCCAGGCTCCCGGGCACCACGGCCCGCCGCCGGAACACGCTTCCGAGGTGACGATGTATCGGCTGGAGGACAGCGTGGGCCCGACGGGAGACAGCGGCACCTCGAAGTTCGACCTGTCGATGCTGGTCGAAGAGGGCGCCGTGACCTCCACGGTGGTGGAGTACAATAGTGACCTGTTCGACCTCGCCACCGTGGAGCGTTTCCTGGCGCACTTCCACATGCTCCTGGACGCAGTCGCCGACGCCCCGGAGACGCCGCTGGCGCAGATCCCCCTGCTCCTGTCG
>DATAAL010000350.1:0-1732 GCA_036260145.1 Longimicrobiaceae bacterium
CTCGAACACACATCCGCAGCATCGCACCCTGGCACCCTCGTCCATGCGCCACGCAGTCATCACCGGAACCGGATCGTTCGTCCCCGAGCGGGTGGTCACCAACGCGGAGCTCTCGGCCGCGCTGGGGGAGGACATCGACGAGTTCGTGTCCGGCACCCTGGGGATCCGCGAGCGGCGCTGGTGCGGGCCCGGAGAGTCCACCGCCGACCTGGCCGAGGAGGCGGCGCGCCGGGCGCTGCGGGACGCCGGGATCGGCCCGGAGGAGGTGGACCTGCTGGTGGTCTCCACCGACACCCCCGAGTACCTGTCCCCCGCCACCGCCTCCGTCCTCCACGGACGCCTGGGGCTGCGCGGCGACGCCGGGACCTTCGACCTCAACAGCGCCTGCGCCGGCTTCGTCACCGCCCTGGACGTGGCGTGGAAGTACCTCCGCGCCGACGAGCGCTACCGTCGGGTGCTGGTGGTGGCCGTCTACGCCATGTCCAAGTTCCTGGACCCCCGCGACAAGAAGACGGTGACCATCTTCGCCGACGGCGCGGGCGCCGTGGTGGTGGAGCATTCCGGGGAGCCGGGGATCCTGGCCTCGGAGCTGAACGCCGACGGCCGCCTGGCGCCGGGGATGGGGGTGTTCGCCGGGGGAACGGCGGAGCCGATCACCGAGGAGGTGCTCCGCGAGGGGCGCCGCAACCGCCTCCGCTTCGTCACCAAGTACCCTCGGGAGGTGAACGAGGAGGGGTGGCCGCGGATCGTGCGCTCCGTGCTGGGGCGGATCGGCAGGGAGGTGAAGGACGTGGACCTGTGGCTCTGGACGCAGGTCAACCGCTCCACCATCGAGGCGGTGATGCACTCCCTCGGCGAGCCGATGTCCAGGGCCCACACCGTCATGGAGCGCTGGGGGTACACCGGCTCCGCCTGCCTCCCCATGGCGCTGGACGACGCCGCGCGCGCCGGGCGCCTCCACCCCGGCGACCTGGTGGTGCTCACCGGGTCGGGGGCCGGTCTGGCTATGGGGTGCGTGGCGCTCCGCTGGACCCGCAACGGGCACCCCCATGGCTGAGACCGCCGTCTCCGTGTTCCTGGAGCGGGTGGAGCGCTACGGCGACCGGCCGGCGCTCCGGGTCCTGGCCGCGGGGGGCGCCCCCCGGGACGAGACCCTCTCCTGGCGGGAGTGGGGGGAGGCGGCGCGGCGCTTCGCCGCGGCGCTGGTGGCCACCGGGCACCGTCCGGGGGAGGCGGTCGCCGTCTTCGCCGGGAACCGCCCGCTCTGGCCGGTCGCGGACCTGGGGACGCTGCTGGCCGGAGGGGTGGGGGTGGGGATCTACCCTACCAGCGCGCCGGAGCAGGTGCGGCAGATCCTGGCCGACTGCGGGGCCACGGTGGGGGTGGTGGACACCCCCGAGCGGCTGGCCACGGTCACGCAGGTGCGCGCCGGGCTCCCCCGGCTGCGCACCGTGGTGTGCGAGCGGCTGCGCCCCTCGCGCACCTGGACGCTGGGGTGGGAGGCGTGGCTGGGGCGGGGAGCGCGGGCGCTCGCGCCGGAGCGCGGCGCGGGGGAGGAGCTGGAGCGGAGAATGGCGCGTCTGTCCCCGGACGACACGGCGGTGCTGATCTACACCTCCGGCTCCACCGGGGAGCCCAAGGGGGCGCGGATCCCCCACCGCTACCTCCTGGAGTCCGCCCTCTCCATCCGGGAGACGCTGGGGCTGGAGGAGACCGACTCCTCCCTCTCCTT
>DATAAL010000351.1:0-4839 GCA_036260145.1 Longimicrobiaceae bacterium
GGACGGATCACCCGCCGCGCCGCGAACGGGCCCGCACCGCTGTCGTTCGCGCAGCAGCGGCTCTGGTTCATCCACCAGCTCGACCCCGCGAGCAGCGAGTGCCCCCCGAGCTCGAAGAAGTTGTCGTGGACCCCCACCCCCTCATGGCCCAGCACCCTCGCGAACACCTGTGCCAGGACGGCTTCCACCGGAGTTCGCGGCGGCATGTGCTCCGCGCCGTCCGGCCCGCCGCCGGGCGCGGGGAGCGCCCGCCGGTCCAGCTTGCCGCTGGCGGTGCGGGGGAACGCGTCCAGCACCACGAAGGCACCCGGCACCATGTGCTCCGGGAGCCTCTCCTGCAGATGTGCCCGCAGCTCCGCCCCGCCGATCCCCGTCCCCACCGCCAGGAGCACGTATGCCACCAGTCGCCGGTCGCCCGGCGCGTCCTCCCGAGCCAGCACCACCGCCTCGCGCACTTCCGGATGCTCCCGCAGCGCCGCCTCGATCTCCCCTGGCTCGATGCGGAATCCCCGCACCTTGACCTGACCGTCCAGCCGCCCCAGGTACTCCAGCTCGCCCGATTCCAGCCACCGCACCCGGTCGCCCGTGCGGTACAGCCGCCCCCCTGCCGGCCCGAACGGGTCCGGGACGAAGCGCTCGGCCGTCAGCTCCGGACGGCTCGCGTACCCCCGCGCCAGCCCGTCGCCCGCCAGGTACAGCTCGCCCGGGACACCGACCGGCAGCGGCTCGCCCCACGCGTCCAGCACGTACGTTTGCGTGTTCGCCAGCGGCCTGCCGATCGTCGCCAGCTCGGCGCCCCGTGGGACCACCGCGCCGGTGGAGTAGGTGGTGTCCTCCGTCGGCCCGTAGAGGTTGCGCACCGTCTCCACGGTGCCCAGCGCATACAGCCCCTGCGCCAGCGCGGTCGGGAGCGCCTCGCCCGCGAGGTTGAAGCTGGTCACGCACGGCGGGATGGCGCCCATCCGCAGCAGCTCGGCGGCGGCGGAGGGGACCATGACCGCCAGGTGGACCCCCTCGTCTGCGACCGAGGGAAGCTCCAGCGCGTTCTCCACCAGCACCAGCTTCCCGCCCCACGCCAGCGTGCCGAAGACCTCGGCCACCGAAACGTCGAAGTTGATCGAGGTGGAGAAGAGGGTCGCACTGCGCTCCTCGTCCGTGACGTTCTCCCGCAGCCAGTGCAGCCGGACGACGACGGACGAGTGGCGGATCATCACCCCCTTGGGCCGGCCCGTCGACCCCGAGGTGAAGATCACGTGCGACAGGTTCTCGGGGAGCACGCCCGTCTCCGGCGCCTCGTCCGGCTCGGCTGCGATGGCGGCGCGCGTGGCGTCCAGCGCGAGCGCGCGGGTGCCCGTGGGGAGCACGTCTGCGAGGGCACTGGAGGTGAGGATGAGCGCGACGCCGGCATCCTCCTGCATCCAGCCCAGCCGCTCGCGCGGGTAGGTAGGGTCGAGCGGGACGTAGGCGCCCCCGGCCTTGAGCACGGCGAGGAGGGCGACCACCAGCTCGGGGGTGCGCTCCAGGCAGACGCCCACGCGGGTCTCTAGACCGACGCCGAGTCGCCGGAGGTGGTGGGCGAGGTGGTTGGCGCGTGCTTCCAGCTCCGCGTATGAGAGCGTCTCGCCCCTGAAGACCACCGCGGCCGCGCCGGGGGTGCGGGCGGCCTGCGCCGAGACCAGCTCGTGCACGCAGGCCGGGGGGTACACGGCCCCGGTGGCGTTCCATCTCTCCAGCACCTGCACGCGCTCGGCGTCGCGCAGGAGCGAGATCTCGGCGAGGCACCGCGCGGGATCGGCCCCCATTGCCTCCAGCAGCGTCTCCAGGTGCCCCGCCAGCCGCTCCGCCTCCTCCGCCTCCACCCCGGCGCGGTCGTAGTGGAGCTCCACCCTGAGCCGGGAGACGGCGTCCGCCACCAGCGTCAGCGGGTAGTTGGTCTGCTCGAGCATGAAGTTGCTCCGCACCCGCACGCCTTCGACGTCGGCCGCCTGCTCGCCGAGCGCCTGGTCCATCGGGAGGTTCTCGAACACGACGATGCTCCGGAACAGCGCTTCTCCCGGAGGAACGTCGCTCCACCTCTGCACGTCCACCAGCGGCGCATAGTCGTACTCGCGCGCCTCCACCTGCTCCCTCTGCACCCCGGCAAGCCACTCCCACACCGTCGTCCCGCCCCTCAGGCGCACGCGCACCGGGAGTGTGTTGATGAACAGCCCCACCGTCTCCTCGATCCCCGCCAGATCCACGGGCCGCCCCGAGACGGTCGCCCCGAAGACCACGTCGTCCTCGCCCGCGTAGCGCGACAGCAGCAGCGCCCACGCACCCTGCACCACCGTGCTCAGCGTCACCCCCCGGCGCCGCGCCTGCTCAGCGAGCGCGCCCGTCCGCTCGCGCGACAGCTGCCGCGCGGCGCCGCCGTACCCCTCCCCCCGGATCCGCAGCGACCCTGACACCGGGAGCGGGGTGGGCGCGTCGAAGCCGGCCAGCGCCTCCCTCCAGAAGCGCTCGGCGCGGGAGCGGTCCTGCTGCTCCAGCCAGTCCACGTACTCCCGGAAGCGCAGCCCGCGCGCGGCCGGGGGCGCCTCCCCGCGCGCGTCCGCCGCGTAGATCGCCAGAACGTCGCGGAAGAGGAGCGGCAGGCTCCACCCGTCCATCACCAGGTGGTGGTGCGTCCACACCAGCTGGTGCACCTCTTCCTCCAGCCGGAACAGCCCCAGCCGCATCAGCGGCGCGCGGCCCAGGTCGAACCCCGCCGCCCGGTCCGCCTCCAGGTGGCGCTCCAGGCGCGCCTGCCGCCCGGCCTCGTCCAGCCCGCGCCAGTCCTCCACCTGGATGGGGAGCTCCGCTTCGCTCCGGATGACCTGTACCGGCCGGGGCAGCCCCTCCCACGCGAAGCTCGCCCGCAGCGCTTCGTGCCGGGCCACCGCGCCCTGCCAGGCGCGTTCCAGCGCCCGCGCGTCGAGCGGCCCCTCCAGCACGAAGCCGAACTGTCCCACGTAGACGCCGGAGTCGGGGGCGTAGAGCGAGTGGAAGAGCATCCCCTCCTGCATCGGGGTCAGCGGGTACACGTCCTCCACGCCTGGCTCGCTCCCCTCCGGCGCGTCCGGCGCCGCGGGCGGGAGGTCGTCCGGCATATGCCCTCCGCCTCCGGGGGGACGGCAGCCCGCGATCAGCGCGCGGAGCTCGCCGAGGTACCAGGCGGCGACGAGCTCCACCGTTTCGCGCCGGTGTACCGCCGCTCCGTAGCCGAACGTCACGGACAACCGGCCTCCGGACACCTCCCCGCTCACCTCCAGGCGGTAGGTCCGCGGGCGCCGCGGGTCCTGCGTCGCCCCGGCCGGCTCGGGCGCGAGCCGGAAGAAGGTGTGATCCGCGTGCACCCGGTCCATCTGCCCCGCGTAGCCGAACGCCACCTCGGCCCGTGGCGCCGACGCCAGCGCCGCGCCGACCCTCCCCCCGCCGGCCCAGCGGAGCAGCCCGTACCCGAGTCCTCCGCGAGGTACCTCGCGCAGCTGCTCCGCGACCGCCCTGAGCGCCTCGCCCGCGCCCCCGGACTCCGGCAGCTCCAGCAGCACCGGGTACAGGTGGGTGAACCAGCCGACCGTCCGCGACGGGTCCAGCTCCGCGAAGCGCCCCTCCTCCCGGCCGTTCCCTTCCAGCTCCACCCGCACCCACCGGTCCCCGGTCCAGCGCGCGACGACGCGCGCCAGCGCGCCGAGCAGCACCTCGTCGACCCGCGCGCCGTACGCGGCGGTCACGTCCCGCAGCAGCGCCCCGGTCTCGTCCGGGTCGAGCCACGCGACCACGCTCCCCGCCTTCCCCGCGGTATCCTCCCCCCGGGGGTCGTCCAGCGGCAGCGCCGCGGCCTCCAGGAACGCCTGCGAGGTCCAGAAGCGGGCCTCCGCGGCGGTCTCCGGCGCGCGGGCATGCTCCGCCAGCCGCTCGGCCCACGCCTTCCAGGAGCTGGTCCTGGCCAGGAGCCGCACGGGATCCCCGTGCTCCAGCTGCGCGTACGCGGTCGCCAGGTCGTCCAGCAGGATGTGCCAGCTCCCCCCGTCCACCACCAGGTGGTGGAGCACCAGCAGCAGCCGCCCCGGCCCGCCGTCGCCCAGGTGGAAGGAGGCGGCCCGGGCCAGCGGCCCCCGCTCCAGCTCCAGGCTCTCCTGCACGCGGTCCGCCGCCCCGGTGAGCGCCCTGCCGCGGTCCGCCCCCTCCAGCCGCGCCAGGTCAATGGTCGACAGCGGCACGCGGCACGCGGCCGGATCGTGCAGCTGCGTCCAGCCGCCCTCTTCCCGGCGGAAGCGCAAACGCAGCGCGTCGTGGTGCGCCGCCAGGGCCGCGAGCGCCTCCTCCAGGAGCCGCGGGTCGAGGGCCCGTGGCGGGACCAGCAGCAGCGCCTGGTTGAAGTGGTGCGGAGCCGCGGACTCCTCCGCGAGGAAGCCGCGCTGGACCGGGGTCAGCGGCACCTCGCCGGTCACCGTCTCCTGCTCGGCGAGCACCACGGGGCTGGCCCCCACCACCCGCGCCAGCTCGGCGATGGTGGAGTGCTCGAAGAGCTGCCGGGGGACCAGCCGCAGCCCCGCCTTGCGCGCGGCGGTGGCGACCCGGATGGCGACAATCGAGTCGCCCCCGAGTTCGAAGAAGGGGTCGTGGATCCCCACCCGTGCCACCCCCAGCACCTCGCTCCAGACCTCCGCGAGCAGCCGTTCCGTGGGGGTCCGTGGAGGCGTGTGCTCCCGCTCCGGGACCTCGCTCGCCGGGTCGGGGAGGGCGCGCCGGTCGAGCTTGCCCCCCGGGGTGAGGGGGAAGCGCTCCAGCGCCACGAAGGCGGAGGGCACCATGTGC
>DATAAL010000352.1:0-23362 GCA_036260145.1 Longimicrobiaceae bacterium
CGGTGGTCGGTGTAGCGGTCTACCCGCTCCATGTCGCCCTGCCCCTCGCAGATCGGGATGAACGCTTCGAGGATGTGCGAGAGGAAGAAGCCGAGCCAGACGCTCTCGCCCCGGCCCTCGCGGCCCACCCGGTTCATCCCGTCGTTCCAGTCGCCGATGCCGATGAGGGGGAGGCCGTGCGCGCCCGCGGTGCACGCCTTCCGCAGCGCGCGCAGGCAGTGCTCGTAGACGCTGGCGTGCTCGTCGGCGACCCGAGGGAGGTCGTACACCTCGTGCTCGTGCGGCTCCAGCGCGCGCATCTCCAGGAAGGGAACCTGCTCGTCGAGCACGGAAGCATCCCCCGTGACCGCAGCGTACCGGTCCACGACGTAGGGGAGCCAGGCCAGATCGTCGGAGAAGCGGGTGCGGACCCCCTGCCCGCTCTGCGGGTGCCACCAGTGCTGCACGTCGCCTTCCACGAACTGCCGCGCCGCCGCACGGAGGACGTGCTCGCGGGCCAGGCCGGGCTCCGCGTAGACGAAGGCGAGCACGTCCTGGAGCTGGTCGCGGAAGCCGTAGGCCCCGCTGCTCTGGTAGAGCGCCGAGCGCGCCCACATGCGGCAGGCGAGGGCCTGGTACAGCGTCCAGCGGTTGAGCATGGCGTCGAACGACGGCTCCGGGGTCCGCACCGTGACCACGGAGAGTCGCTCCGCCCACGCCCGGACGGTGCGCGCCACGGCCGCCGCGGCGGCGCCCGGGTCGCAGTAGTGGGCGACGGCCGCCACCGCCTCCGCCTCCCCCCCGGCGGCGCCGAGGACCACGGTGACCTCCCGGGTCTCCCCGGGCGCCAACTCCAGCACGCACCGCAGGGCGGCGCACGGGTCGAAGCCCGCGCCTGTGGCCCCGGCGAGGGCGCCCGCCCGCAGGCCGGCGGGGTCCGCCATGCTCCCGTTCCGGCCCAGGAACTCGCGGCGGTCGCACGTGTGGCCCGTCACCGGCTCGCTGAGCGCGCAGAACGCCACCCGGCTGGCGAACTGCGGATCGAAGAAGTTCTGCGCCAGGACGGCCCCCGTCTCCGCGTCGAAGCGGGTGAGCACCTGGTGCTGCGTGTGCTCGCGGAGCACGCCAAGCGTCCACTCCACGTACGCCGTCACCTCGATGCGCCGGGGGCGCTCGCCGCGGTTGGCAAGGTGGAGCACGGACAGCTTGACGGCCTCGTCTTCCGCCATCCCCAGGGTGAGCCGGGTGGCGATGCCGTCGTGCTCGCACTCGAACTCGGAGGCGCCCGCGCCGTGGCGGACAGTGTACGCCGTGTCCCCGCCGGCCGGCGCCGGGGTAGCGCTCCACGTCTCGCCCGTCGCCTCGTCGCGGAGGTAGATCGCCTCGGGCGCGGGGTCGCTCACCGGGTCGTTGTGCCAGGGGGTGAGCCGGAAGAAGTAGCTGCTCCCGGCCCAGGTGAAGCCGGCGCCGCGCTCGCTCACCACGAACCCGCCGTGCGGGTTGGCGACCACGTTCACCCAGGGGGCCGGGGGCACGTGGCCGCCCCGGACGCGCACCTGGTAGTCACCGGAGCGGGTCAGCCCGCCGAACCCGTTGTCGAAGAGGAGCGGGGGTGCAACCGGTCCCACGGCGGGGCGCCCGCCGCCCGCGTCCGTGACCCGGCGCCCCGGGTGGGGAGACGCCGCGGGGGCGGGCGCCGCGTCGCCGGACGGACGCACGCGGACGCGCCGCCCCGCGGGCGAGCCCGGGGGTGAGTGCTGCTCCAGCGCGCGCGGCCGGGACCCGAGCAGTCCGGGGTCCTCCCGCTCCGCCGCCTCGGGCGCCTCTCCCACATCCAGGTGGTGGGCGAGAGAGCGCCCGTCGCACCGCAGGGTGATGCGGGCGGTGGCCCGCAGCATGAGCAGGGCGTCCGAGTCGAGCTGGTCGCTCCTGCGGACGAACACGCCGCCGGGGCGGTCCATCTCCGTGTCGCCGGACGCGAACATGGCCTCCAGGATCCTCTCGTGCAGCTCCTGGTGGTAGGAGGAGGAAGGCTGGGTGTTGAGGACGACCAGGTCGGCCGTCATCCCGCGGCGGCGCCAGTAGTGGTGGGCGGCGAAGAGCTGGCGCAGCGTCGGCAGCCCCTCGGCGGAGTCGATGGTCGCCAGGACAATCGGCCAGTCGCCGGAGATGCCGTTCGCCCAGAGCAGCGGCTGCGAGCCCCGGTTCGCGGACAGCACCGCCTGCGGCGCGCGCAGCTCCGGGCGGGGATACAGGAGGTAGGCGGCCAGCTCCTGGAAGACGGCCGCGTCGCCGGGAGTCAGGCCCAGCTCCCGCAGCTCCACCTGCTGGGAGGTCCAGGCCAGGTCGAGCGCGCGCTGCGCCGCGTGCGGGTCGTGGTAGCGGCTGGCGAGCTCGAAGGCGCGCTCGCGCGTGGCGGCGACCAGCGTGGTGAACGCCACCGACGCCGACTGGCCGGGCGCCAGCCGCACCCGGGTGCGCAGGGCGAAGACCGGGTCGAGCACCGCGCCGGTGGTGCCGGAGAGCGGCCCGTCGTGCGCGAGCGACACCGGGTCGCGGGTGCTGGAGCCCCGGCCGAGGAAGCGGGCCCGGTCCGTCTCGCAGCTCACCGGCCCCACCCGGCCGCTGCCCGAGTCGACCACGTGGACGCACCAGAGCGACGGCTCCGCCGCCGAGCGCGGCCGCCGGGTCGCCGTGATCGCCGTACACCACTCGTGCCACTCGGTCTCGACGAACAGGTTGGCGAACGCAGGGTGGGCGCGGTCGGCGTCCGGGGGGGCGAGCACGATCTCCCCGTAGCTCGTCAGTTCGATCTCGCGGGGCTCGTCCCCGTGGTTGGTGACGGTGACGCAGCGGACCTCCGCCGCGTCCTCCGGGACCACCGCGATCTCGGTGCGGGTCTCGATGCCGCCGTCGGAGCGGTGGAAGGTCACCCGGTCGGTGGCCAGGAGCGCCCGGTACCCGTCGGCCGGCGCGCACACCGGCTGGTGCGCGGCGGACCACGCGCGCCCGTGGGTGACGTCCTTGACGTAGCAGAACTGCCCCGTGGAGTCGCTCGTCCCGTCGGCCCTCCAGCGGGTGACCGCGAGCTCCCCGTACCGGCTGTACCCCGCCCCGCAGTGGCTCACCATCAGGGTGTAGGGAGCCCGGCCGAGCAGCGCGATGTGTGGCCGCGGAGTGTCCGCCCGGTCGAACTCGCGCACGGCGGGGCTTTCCGTCTCCGGGTCGGGAAGCGCCTCGTCAGCGCGCGTCTCCTGCGCCTCCTGGAACTCCAGGCGTCGCGGTATCCGCTCGTGCAGGAGCAGCTCGGCGGAGCGGACCAGCGGGTTCGCGTGGAAGTGGTCCTGCCACGCCTGCGCCGTGAGAGCATTGGACAGCGCGACGAGCCCCATCCCCACGTGGTGCGCCATGTAGTTGCCCACCACGGCGTAGCGCGCGCCGGGGTCCGGGCGCGTGTAGTCGAGCGCATCGTGGAAGCCGTACGGCCCCAGCGCGCCCTTCTTCTCCAGGGCAGTCAGGTTGGCCAGGGCGCGCTGCGGGTCGACCATGACGGCGAGGAGGGAGGCGTAGGGGGCGATCACCAGGTCGTGCCCCAGGCCGCGCTTGAGCGCCAGGTCGGGGACGCCGAAGGCGCGGTACTGGTAGGTGAGGTGGCGGTCGCGCAGGTTGTAGGCGCTCTCGCTCACTCCCCAGGGTACCCCGCGCTCCACCCCGTAGGCCACCTGCCTGCGCACCGCGCCGCGGTACGTCTGGTCCAGCACGGTGAACGGGTACGAGCGCATCACCAGCGCGGGCATCAGGTACTCGAACATGCTCCCGCTCCACGAGACCAGCGCCGTCTCACCCGCGGCGTGGGTCAGGGTGCGGCCCAGGCGGAACCAGTGGTCGACGGGGACCTCGCTCTTGGCGATCGCGACGAAGCTCGCGAGGCGCGACTCGGAGGCGAGCAGGTCGTAGTACGACGGGTCGAGCGAGCGGCTGGCGTGCTGCCAGCCGATGGAGAACAGCTCCCGCGACCCGTCGAAGAGGAAGCGGAAGTCCATCTCCGCCACGTAGCGGTCGGCGCGCTCTGCGAGCGCCTCCAGGCGGGCGGCGACCCCGGCGGGAGGGGCCTGCGCTTCCGCGAGGTGCTCCTCGATCCGGCGGAGGCTCCAGGCGATCCACTCCCCGGTTGGCTCGGCCGCGGGGGAGGTCCCGAGCGCGGCTTGCGCGGCCCGGAGCGGGGCGGCGGCCTCCGCGAGCGACCCGGCTCGGAGCCCCGCCTGCGCCGCCCGCAGCTGCTCCCCGGCGGCCTTCACCGCCTGCGCCACCTCCGACCGGCCGACCAGGTCGGAGGCGGAGAGCGCCCGCAGTCGCTCGCCCGCCACCCCGAGCGCCGTCTGCAGGGCGGACTGGAGGCGGCGGTCGGACACGGCCGCGCCCCTGGCTGCCAGGCACGCCTGCCGCACGGCCAGGAGGTGGCCGGCCAGGTTGCCGCTGTCCACGGTGGAGACGTACGCCGGCTCCAGCACCCGCAGGTCGTGCAGGTCGTACCAGTTGAAGAAGTGTCCCCGGAAGCGGCGCATCCGCTCCAGCGAGCGGAAGGCGAGCTCCAGCCTCCGGGCCATGTCCGCGGTGGTGATGAACCCCAGGTCGTGCGCGCTCCCCACGGCCAGGAGCTGCATGCCGACGTTGGTGGGCGAGGTGCGCATCGCCACCACCGGGGCCGGGTCCTCCTGGAAGTTGTCCGGGACCAGCCAGTGCGTCTCCTCGCCCACGAACCGGTCGAAGTAGCGCCAGTGCAGCAGCGCGTAGCGCATCGCCTGGTCGCGCTCGGCGGCCGGCAGGCGCCGCACACCGGGGACGGCCGGGGCACTGAGGGCGCGGGCGATCGCCGGCGAGGCCATCCAGAGCGCGGCCAGCGGGCCCACCGCCAGGGCGAGCTGCCAGGGCGGGCCGGGCGCGCCGCCGCGCGCCGCCTGCCAGGCCGCCAGCAGCACGACCCCCCCCACGGCCGCCAGGGCCGGCGCCATGGCGCGCCACACCCTGCGCGCCGAGCCGGAGTCGGCGTGCTCCACCCCGGAGGAGGTCTGCCACTCCAGCAGCGAGCGCCGGGTGACGAAGAGGCGCCAGAGGGTGCGGAGGATCGCGTCCGCGGACACCCAGGCCTGGTGCGGGAGGAAGGTGACGGCCAGCCCCACCTGCTGCACGCTCGTTGCCGCGTCCCGTCCCACGGCCGCGTAGTACGCCCGCCACGACTTGTCGAGCGGGGGGCGGAGCGCCGCGAGCAGGAGCGACACGATCCACGGCGCGGCGACCGCGGCGAGCGCCAGCACGGTCCAGCGCAGCGGCGAGCCGGGGAGCACGGTCCATCCCGCGACTAAGAAGGCGAGCTGGCCGATCTCGACCGTGCTGCGCCTCAGGTTGTCCAGGATCTTCCAGCGGGCGAGCACCGGCAGCCGGTTCCGCTCCGGGCCGTCCGGTCCGGCGACGCGCGGCGTGAGCCAGCCGAGGAGCTGCCAGTCGCCACGGATCCAGCGGTGCTTGCGGCGCGCGTGGGTGAGGTAGCGGGCGGGATAGTCGTCGTAGACGGTGATCTCGGTGGCGAGCCCCGCGCGAGCGTAGCTCCCCTCGATCAGGTCGTGCGAGAGCAGCGTGTTCTCCGGGAAGCGGCCGTGCGTCGCCCGCTCGAAGGCGTCCACGTCGTAGATGCCCTTGCCGGTGAAGCTTCCCTCGCCGTACAGGTCCTGGTAGACGTCGGAGACCGCCGTGGTGTACGGGTCCACGCCCGGGTGGCCGGAGTGGATTGCCGCGAAACGCGAGCGGTGCGCGCTGGGCAGGGACACCCCCACACGCGGCTGGAGGATGCCGTAGCCGCGGACGACGCGCCCGCGCGCCGGGTCGTACACGGCGCGGTTGAGCGGATGGGCGAGGGCCCCGACCAGCTCCGGGGCCGCATCGGGCGGCAGCACGGTGTCCGCGTCCAGGGTGATGACGTAGCGGACCCCGCGAAGCGGCTCCACGTCGCCCACCACCGCCGAGAAGGCGTCCCCCGCCGCGCCGCGGAGGAAGCGGTTGAACTCCGCCAGCTTCCCGCGCTTCCGCTCCCACCCCATCCAGACGCCCTGGCGCGGGTTCCAGCGCCGCGGCCGGTGGAAGAGGTAGAAGGCGTCCTGCGCGCCGGCGGCGTACCGCGCGTTGAGCGCGCGCACCCCCTCCACCGCGGCCGCGACGATGGCGTCGTCGTCCTCGCGGGTCTCGGAGGGCGCGTCCGTGAAGTCGCTCAGCACCGCGAAGTGGAGGTGCGACTCCCGGTTGGCGAGGAACTGCACCTCCAGGTTCCCGAGCGCCTCGTGCACCGCCTCCACACTGTCGAACAGCATGGGGACGACCACCGCCGTGCGGAACTCGGCGGGGATCCCGCCGTTCTCCCGCAGGTCCAGCTTGGGGAGCACGCGCGGCGGGAGGAAGGCGGTGACGAGCTGGTTGACCATCCCGATGGCGATGTCGCTCGCCGGGACCAGCGCGAGCAGGAGCACCGCCGGCCAGGCCGCGCGCGCCTGCGGCCCCGCCAGCCAGATCACCGCGGCGAGCGCCGCCAGGGTGCCGGCGAGGACCCCGCCGCCGAAGACCAGGTCGGGGTGCCGCAGCACCCAGCGGTGCACCGCCTCGCCCGGAGCCGCCCGGTAGCGCGTGGCGGCCTCCAGCGCGGCGAGCCCCTCGTCCACGAGGTAGTAGCCCACGTGGGAGCGCAGCGGCGGCCCACCCGCGCCGTCCCCTCCCGCCCCGGCGAGCTCGACCGCCGCCCGGGCCACGTCCTCCTCGCGCCGGCCCGTGCGCCGGGCGATCCGCTCCACCACGTGGCGGTACCGGTCGCGCGTGGCGAAGGTCATCCGCGGGTAGAAGGCGGCCGGATCGCCGCGCAGCACGGCCTCCATTGCGCTCTGCCGCTCCACGAACACCTGCCAGTCCAGGTGGGCGATGGCGCGCAGGCTGGTGATGCCGTGCGCCATCATCACCTGGGTGTGCGCCAGGTGCTGCGTGGACCGCGAGGCCGCGTCCTCCGCGCCCATCGCCCGCTCGCCGATCCACTGCTCGATCTGCGCGAGCGGCGGGTACGAGCCGCGGGTCAGGCGGAGCTGGTGCAGGAAGCGGGAGACGAACGCCGACGTGAGCGGCGGCGGCGAGGCTACGAAGGCGTCGAGCGCCGCGCCGAGGGCAGGCGCCCCCCGCTCGCTGGCGGCCTCGATGCGCGCCGCCCACGCGTCGGCCTCCTTGATCTCGTCCATCCGCTGCACCGTCCGCAGCGCCATGCGCCGCACGCTCTCGATCAGCGCCAGGCGGAGCATCGCGGGAACCGCCCAGAGCTCGCCGATGGAGAGTGGCTCGACCTCCTGGAAGGCCGCCACGAACCGCTCCAGGTTGTCGAGGTCGACCCGGCTCTCGGTATGGGAGATCAGGGTGATCGCCAGCTCGTAGACGCGCGGGTACCCCGCCAGGTGCCCGCCGGCCAGCCGGGGGAGCTCGCGGTAGTAGCCGCGCGGCAGCGTCTCGCGCACCTCGCGGATGTGCTCCCGCACCACGTGGAAGTTGTCCAGCAGCCACTCGCCCGCCGGGCCGACGTCCACCTCGCGGTCGGCGCCCGCGGCGAGCCGGTCGTGGGCGTCGTCCAGGATGCGGCGGGTTTCCGAGAGGCGGGCGAGGAGGGGAGCCTCCCTCCGGCCCGGCCCGGTCGAGGAGAGGCGTTGCCGGCTGGCGACGGCGCGTGCCCTGTCGGCGAGCTGGTCGGCGCCCAGCAGCTCGCCCCGGATGGGCCCGGAGAGCAGCTCCTCCCGTCCGGGCGTGGCGCGGCCGGAGAGGCGGGAAAGAAAGTGGAGCGGTGCTATCGCGGAGCCGTCATGGGGCAAGTTCGTCCTTCGCCGGGAGCCGGAGCGGCTCGGTGGTCCTGCGCCTGGAGCGAAGCCCCGGCATCACGTCCCGTGGACCCCGCAGGCGTCCGCGTCCATCCTGTCGTACCCCGGACCGCCTGCCGCGGTACCCCCGGCGTGCTCCCTGGGCGGGCCTCATCCGCCCCCGTCCCCCGCCGCCGCGTCCAGCAGCGGCAGCCGTACGATGAAGGTGGAGCCCGCCCCCTCCTCGCTTTCCAGCAGCAGCACGCCGCCCATCTGCTTCACCAGCCCGTGCGAGATCGCCAGCCCCAGCCCCACCCCCGGCGCCTCCGCCGTTCCCTCGCTGCGGTAGAACGGCTCGAAGATGGCCGCCCGCTCGGACTCCGCGACGCCGGGCCCGCTGTCGGCCACGCGGACCTCGCCCCACGACGCGCCGTCGGCGGCGTGGACGGTCGTGGTGACCGTGACGGAGCCGTCCTGCGGCGTGAACTTGACCGCGTTGCCGATCAGGTTGACCAGAACCTGCCTCACCCGCGCGTGGTCCGCCGTCACGAGGACGTCGGCCTGCACGCGGAGTTGAAGGACCTGGAGCCTGGCGTCGGCCGCGGGGACCAGCATGTGGACGGCCTCGCGCGCTACCTCCGCGAGGCGCACCGGCTCCGCGTCCACCCGCACCGCCCCGGCGGTGAGGCGGGCCATGTCCATGACGTTGTCCAGGAGGGAGAGCAGGTGCCGGCCGCTCATGCGGACGCGGCCCAGCGTCTCCCGCTGCCGGTCGTTGACGGGCCCGTGGATCCCCGCCTCCAGAATCTCGCTGTAGCCGTCGATGGCGCCGATGGGGGTGCGGATGTCGTGCGCCAGGGTGGCGAGGGCGCGGTCCTTTGCGCTGGTCGCCCCCTCGCTGGCGCGGAGGCGGTCCTCCATCTCCGCGCGGACCTCGCCCCCCAGCCGCGCGTTCTCGATCGCCACCGCCGCCTGGTCGGCGAGCGCGGAGAGCAGCGACTCGTCGGCGGCGCCGCAGGGCTGCCGCATGGCGACAGCGAGGAGCCCGGTGACCGCGCCGCCCACCACCAGCGGCACGGCGATGAAGCAGTCGTCGGGGACGGCGAGCAGCCCCTGGAGCCGGCCGATCACCTCGTCGTCCAGCGGGGCGCGGAAGCGCGCGACGCGCTCCTCGTCGATGCCGTGCGCGGCGCGCACGTGGAGGAGCCCCCCGGCGTCCGGGAGCATGAGCAGGGCGGCCCCCGCGCCCAGCAACTCGGCGCCGCGCTCCACCGTAAGCCGGGTGACCTGCTCCAGCGAGGTGGTGTAGGTGAGCGCGCGGCTGATCTCGGTGAGTCTGCGGAGCTGCGCGAACTCCGGACCCGCCGCGTCGAACGTGGAGCCGGTGCTCATCCCAGGACGCACAGGCCGGCCGCGCTGATCTCCACCTCCCGGACCCGCGTGTCGTGCGCGCTGCCACGGGTCTTGAGCACGCGCAGCTTGCGCCGGGTGCGCTCCTCGCCCTCCACCGTGAGCAACAGCACGTTGTCCGAGAGGTAGCTCATGGCGTTCTGCATGCCGTTCCCGGAGATCGCGTTCCCCATCGTCTCGATGTTGAGCACGCTGGTGATGGTGCTGACCGCGAAGTGCTGCACCAGTGCATACAGGTAGTCGTGGAGGCGCTGCGGGTCGGTCGCGGCGCTGGCCAGGTCTCCCACCGCGTCGATCACCAGCCGCCGCACGCCCCGCTGCTGGATCCTGCGGAACATGTCGACGATGATGCTGTCGATCTGCAGCTCCACCGGCGACGCGTACACCAGGTCCAGCCCCTGCGCCTGCGCCTGCTCCAGGTCCACGCCCAGGCCGCGGATGGTGCGCATCAGCTGCGTGGGGTTCTCCTGGAAGTTCATGTACAGGCTGGGCTCGCCGCGGCGGGCCCCCTCCAGCGCGAACTGCAGCCCGATGGTGGTCTTGCCGGCGCCCGAGGGGCCCGCGAGCAGTGTCGTGGTGCCGCGCCACAGCCCGCCGTCCAGCATCTCGTCCAGCCCCGCGACGCCCGTGGAGATGCGCTCGGAGGCCGGCTCGTACCCCTCCGGCATCCGCGGGCTGACCAGCCGGGGATAGATGACCAGCCCCGAGTCGCTGATGCGGAAGGCGTGCGCCCCCTCCAGGTAACGGCTGCCGCGAAGCTTGTAGACGCGGAAGTAGCGCTCGTCGCGGTTCCCCAGCCGGCGCCGCGACAACTCCACGATCCCGTCCGCGACCGCGAACTCCGGGTAGCGCAGGATGTCGTCCTCGGTGTACTCGCCCAGCAGGAACGCCGTGGTCCCGTACGCCGTGAGCAGCGCCGTCATCTCGTAGACCATGCGGCGGCGCTCGGCCGGCTCCGGCGCCAGGTCGTGCACCGCCTTGAACGAGTCGATGACGATGACCTTGGGCGACAGCGTCTTGATGGCCTCGCGCAGCAGGGGGATGAGCGCGTCCGCCCCGTCCGCTGCCAGCTGCGGGCCCACGTCCTCGTAGATCACCTGCGTCCCCAGCTTCATCTCGTCGAAGAAGCGGAACCCCTGCAGGTACCTGACGACCTTGGCGAGGGGCTCGGACAGGGTGGTGAAGTAGAGGATGGGCCGGTCGTCGGCGGCGTTGTGGAAGATGAGCTGCTCGGCGAAGATCGTCTTCCCGGAGCCCGGGTGCCCCATGATAATGTTGATGGAGTTGGCCGGGAACCCGCCCCCAAGGATGTAGTCGGCCTCCGCGTTCCCCACGCTCATCCGCTTGGTGTCGTCGTCGGCGTCCCGGGAATCGGCCCGGCGGTCCTGGATCATCGCGTGCGGCATTGCTCCTCCATTGCCCCGGTTGGCTGCGTCGCGACCAGATCATGGACCGCAGCCACGAAGACCGACTCCACGAGCGGCTTGCGAAGGAACGCCTTCGCTCCCGCCTCGTCCGCGCGCGCCGCGGCGGCGAGGATGCTGAACACCATCACAGGGATGTCCCTGGTGAGCGGGTCCTCCCCCAGCCGGCGGCAGAGCGCCAGCCCGTCGATTCCCGGGATCAGGATCTCCGTGACGACCAGCGCTGGCCGTCCCTCCCGGGCGCGCTCCAGCGCGGCCTGCCCGTTGTCCGCGAACTCGACGGCGAAGCCTGCCTTGCCCAGGAAGTGCTCCTGGAGCTCCCGGACGTTCCGGTCGCGCTCGGCGATCAGTATCACGCGTGTGTCCGTGTAGTCGCTCTGCATCCCACCTCTCTCGGCACGGCTCGGCCCGACGGGTTCCAGGCGTGGAAGGGGCGCGGACGGCAAGAGTCGACGTGGAAAGCAACCAACCATGCAAGTGGCGAGCCCCGCCCGGACGTGTATCGGCGGCGCATCAGCTCCGCCCGCCGCTCCGGGGCCCCGGCGACCGTTCCGCGGGGGGGGCCTCCGGCTCCGGGGCCGCCGCCAGGCCCGCTTCCACGTCGTGGCGCTTCCACCGCTTGCGCGGCGCCCTGCCGAACCATTCGAGCGTCCTGTCCGTCGCCGCGAGCGGGACGACGAGGAGCGCGGCACCCAGCAGGAGCACCCATGAATCGTTGGTGCGCCTGGCCATCTCGAACACCACGGCTTCCACCGCGGCGGTGCCGAGCCACAGGACCGCCAGGTACCTCCGGGTACGTGTCCAGAACCGGGTCATAAGCCTGCCTGCGTGAAGGAGAAGGTGAGCCAGAGGCCCAGCACCGGCGGCCTCCGCCGCGCGATCGCCGGGTGTACTAGAGGATGGAGCATGCCGAATCGCAGGGCCCGGTACTCGGCGACCTTGTGCTCCCCGGTGAAGTCCGGGAATCGCATCGTATGTCCCTGTCGCTGGTCGGGCGCGGCCGTTCGCGGCGGCGCCCCGTACTCCCCCTCCCGCCGGAGAGGATCAGCCGTCTCCCCGCGGACGGGGCAGCCAGAGCCGGAAGGTGCTTCCCCGGCCCAGCTCGCTCTCCACCTCCACGTCGCCCCCCAGCAGCCGGCTGAACTCCCGGGCCGCCGCGAGCCCGACCCCGATCCCCCCGAAGGAGCGGGCGGAGTCGCCGTCCACCTGCCAGAACCGGTCGAAGATCTTCGCGTGGTGCTCGGGAGCGATCCCGATGCCGGTGTCGCGGACCTCGAAGACGACGCGCTCCTCCTCCGCCCGCATGCCGAGCCGGATCTCCCCGCGCTCGGTGTACTTCACGGCGTTGCCGCACAGGTTGACCAGGATCTGGCGGACCTTGACTCTGTCCGTCTCCAGCTCGACGGGCTCGCCGGGGAGCTCCAGGACGAACGCGAGGCCCTTCGCCGCCGCCACGGGGTCCACCAGCTCCTTCGCCTCGCGCGCGATCTCCCCCGCGTCGGTCCGCTCGGCCCGGACCGGCTCCCGGCCCTCGTCCAGCTTCGCGAAGGTGAGAATCTCGTCGATCATGGAGGTGAGGTGCCAGCCGCCTGCCTTGATCCGGTCCACCCGGCGCACCTGCGTCGGGGTGAGGGGCCCGTCCAGGGGGAGGATGTCGGCGTCGAGCAGCATCGCGGTGAGCGGGGTGCGGAACTCGTGCGACAGCGTGGCCAGGAAGACCCCCTTCGCCAGGTTCGCCGCTTCGGCCGCGGCCTTCGCCTGGCGCAGCTCCTCCTCCATGCGCTTTCGCGCGGTGATGTCGAAGAAGGTCAGGACGGCGCCGTCGATCCCGCCGTCGGGGGAGCGGTACGGGTTGATGCGGACGACGTACCATCCGCCGGCCTCGCTGGACACCTCGCGCTCGATGCGCTCCAGCGAGGACAGCACGCTCTGCGTGTCCTCCACCAGCCCGGCGTAGTCCAGCCGGTGGGTGATGTGCGCGAAGGGGTGGCCCCGGTCCGCGGCGACGAAGTTGAAGAGGGCGCGGACCGCGGGGGTGAAGCGCCGGATCCGCATCGCGCGGTCGACGAAGACGGTGCCGATCTCCGTGGACTCGACCAGGTTCTGGAGGTCGGCGTTGGTCCGCTTCAGCTCCTCGATGGTGGCCTGGTGCTCCTGGTTGATGGTAGTGAGCTCTTCGTTGACGGACTGGATCTCCTCGCGGCTGGTCTCCAGCTCCTCCGCCGCGGCCCTCTGCTCCTCGTTGATCGACCGCAGCTCCTCGTTGGCCGCCTGCAGCTCCTCCACGGTCCGGTCGCGGGCCGCGCTCACGGCCTCCAGCTGCTCCTTGGCCCGGCGCAGTTCCGCCTCCAGGCGGGCGACGCAAGGGACGTGCGGGGCGCCGCCCGCCGCCGGCACCGCCTCGACCTCCACCCCCGGGCCCTCCTGCTCCTCCAACAGGACCAGGGCGAACTTCTCCGCTCCCTCACCGGCCGCGGACGGGTGCACCTGGAGCTTCACCACGCGGCCGCCGTCACCGTTGACGCGGACGCTGCGGACCGTCGGGACTCCCCGCTGGAAGGCCTGGTGGAGTGCGGTGCGCAGCTCCATCCGGAGGTCGCCCCGCGCCAGGTCGATCAGGTTGTGGCTCGGCTCCCCACGCGTAGCCCTTCTCGTCGATGTCGGTGGCGAAGATCTGGACCTGCGGCGGGTGCTCCAGGGTGGCCACGTGCTCGTCCAGCAGGACGGCGATCGAGTAGGCCTCCTCGCCCGTGGCGCACCCCGCCACCCACACGCGCACCGCTTCTCCCGGCCCCTTCCCCTCGAAGAGCGCCGGAACGACCCCGGCCAGCGCCGCGAACGCATCCGGGTCCCGGAAGAACCCGCTCACCGAGATCAGCAGGTCGCGCACGAGCGCCCGGGTCTCCGTCTCGCTCTCCCGCAGCAGGGGGAGATAGTCCTTCAGGCTGGCCACGCCGTTGAAGCGCAGTCGCCGCTCCAGGCGGCGCAGGACCGTGGCCCGCTTGTAGAGGCTGAAGTCGTGGCCCGTCCTCCGCCGGAGGGCGGAGAAGACCTGCGCCAGCAGGGCCTCGGTGTCCGGCGGGGGAGTGCCCGCGGGGAGGGGCGAGGGCATGCGACGGAGGCGCAGCAGCTCGGCCGGGATCTCGGCGGACGGCAGCACCAGGTCCACCTGCCCCGTCGCGATCGCGCTCGCGGGCATCCCGTCGTACTCGGCCTCTTCGGGCCGCTGCGCCACCGTGATCCCCCCGGCCTCCTTGATGAACCGGAGCCCGGGCGTGCCGTCCGTGCCGGTGCCCGAGAGCACCACGCCCACCGCGTCGGTCCCGTACGCATCGGCGAGCGTGCGGAAGAGAAGGTCCACCGGGGCGTGGCGCGGCCCCTCGCTGCGCTCCAGGACGCGGAGGGTGTTCCCCAGCATCGCCAGGTCGTGGCCCGGCGGAATGACGTACACGTGGTCGGCTTCCACCGCCGTGGGACGGGTGACCTGTGTCACCGGGACGAGGGTCCGGTCCTGCAGGATCTCGGCGATCCGGCTCTCCCGTTCCGGGTCCAGGTGCATGATCACCACGTACGCCATGCCGCTGTCGGCCGGGACGGACTCGAAGAAGAGCTGCAGCGCCTTCAGCCCGCCGGACGAGGCGCCGATCCCGACGACCGTCAGCGGGGCCGCCGCGTGCCGGTCCGCACCGGGAGAGACTGTCTGATTCATGGAGCCCCTGCCGATCCCACGTTGTTGACCATTTGGCAAATACAAGCTATCATATATTTTACAAGTGGTCAACAACCGGCCGGTGGGTGAATGGCCGGGACGGAGCTGAGCCAGCGATCGGGAGAAGAACAGGATGCCGGGGAAGCGGGCTTCGGAAGGGGTGCGGCGTGGGCAGATCCTGCAGGCGGCGTTCGAGGTGGCCTCGCGGGAGGGGATCGGCAGCCTGACCATCCGGGCGGTGGCCGCCGAAGCGGAGCTGAGCCACGGCTCGGTGCTGTTCCACTTCGAGCGGAAGGAGCGGCTGGTGCACGAGCTGCTCGAGTGGTTGATCACGACCACGTCGGTGCTCCACGTCTCGGAGGACATCGCCCGCTTCCCGAGGGCGCTGGACCGGCTGCACGCGCTGCTCCAGCAGGAGATGGCCCGGCTCTCGCACCAGCCGCGGCACACGCGGCTGTTCCTCGAATTCTGGGCGCTGGGTGCGCGGCACGAGTCGATCCGGGCGCGGATCAGCGCGGAGCTGGAGCGCTACCGCGCGGCGTTCCTGACGATCATGGAAGAGCTGCTCCGCGCCGAGCCCACAGCGTTCCCCGGGGTGACGGCGGACGGTCTCGCCGCGGTCGCGGTGAGCTGGATCCACGGGTGCGCGGTGCAGGCGATGGTGGACCCGGAGCACTTCGACGTCGACGAGTACCTGGCGGCCGTGCGCGGGATGGTCGGGCAGCTCGCCTGACGCGGGCTGCCCTCGTGGCGGCCGTGCAGGCGCTCCCGTGAACCGAGAGGCTACATGTCTCCATCAGCAGAGTGGCGTTTCCACCTCGGGCCCCTGGATTTCAGCGTGGGGATCCGGCACTTCCAGCTCGGCGGAGCCTTCCCTGAGCAGCTCCCCGCGCTCCCCGACGCCGCAGCCAGCGAACCGCGCCCCGCCGATCCCGCGCCAGGCGGGCGGATCCGTGCGGCCGAGGACGGCGTGCTGGACTGGGAGTCGGAGGGCGGCACGACCCGTTGAGTGCCGGGACGGCCGGCCGCGTGGGGGACGCCGGGGCGAGACTCGACCCCGGTAGATGAGGATTACGGCCGGACGGCGCGTACACTCCAGGACACGGGGGGCGCCCCGCGGTAAACACGCCGGTTCGTCGTCGGCGTCATGTCGTACTGCCGGATCGACGGGTCGCCGCCCAGGCGCTCGATGCCTCGCAGGATGCTGGCGGCCTGCTCGTCGCACCCGGTGTGCGCACGAATCTCCTCGAGGAGAGCCGTTTCGGGCGTGGAAGAGACATGGGAGCGGGAGATCGAGAAGAAGCTTGCCATGACTGTCTCCGGACGGAGGACCGGCAGGGGGCGCCTACGGGGGCGCATGCGGAAGCTAACGGCAACACCCCCAAGTAGCGATGCCTGACGCGACGACGGGGAGTCGGGCGGCCGAACGGGCGGCACGTGGGGGCACGGAGAACGGGACGGGGAGCCCGCGGGCATCCGGCCCCGGGGTGCCTGCGTCGCACGGGACCCCGATCCGCGAGGAGAAGCACATGGGTGGCCGGCCGTCCTTTACGGAAGCAATCCGTACGATCGCGAGCGGGCTGCGTGATCACGCCCACTCTCATATCTACCTGAATCGCGCATCGAGTGGGATCGATCACCTGGGGCGACAGCTGCACGGGCTCGGCTATGTCCGGGATCGTGAGATCGCCGACTGCCTCACCGCCGCCCTCGGTGAGCTGAGTGCGTCCCACGGGCTCGCGGAGGAGGAGCGGGCGGAGGCGGTGCATCGGGTCATCTGCCACCTCGATGCCGCGCTGGCCCACGCCGAAGTCGGAGTCATTCCGACGGTGCCATGAACTGGTGCTCGCACCTAATCGGGTGGCCGGGTCTGACGAGACGGTGGTGTACGTGGTGTCAACCGCCCGCCGAGATCCGTTGAGCGCTCGCTCCTCACTCCCGACCTTACTGTTTTCCTCAAGCTTCTGAAGCCACTCAGGGTGGCTCTCCATCTCCGGTCCTGTCCGGCCGCCCTCCCGTGCAAGTTATACCGAAGATAAGCCGAAAACAATTCTTCTACCGCGGTGACCTGCAGGGGCTGCCCTTCATCGCTGCGTGTCCTTTCGAAGCACGGAAATACGCCGAAACCCGTAACCTGCTGGGGTGAATCGGCTTCGCGCGCCTTCGCCGTTTTTTCGGGGTGGCGCACCCTTCCGGATCGCGCTATCTTCGGACCTCTCCGCTCCTTCGCCGAAGGCGGTCCCCGGTTCTCCGGGATCACGGCCGCACCGTATCACCCGTTCCACCCGGTCGTTTTCGATGTCCCAGCGCCTCCTAGCCCCGGCGGCCCTGCTCGTGCTTGCCGCCTGCTCCCCCGGCGCCTCGCGCGCCCCCGCCCGCGTCCCCGCTCCCGAGCCCGTGGTTGTCCCGGCTGTCGCTCCCGACACCGTGGAGGCCGGTCCCGAGCTGGAGGAGAAGGAGCTCCACAACACCTCCAGCGCCCTGCTGGGCAGCGTCCGGTACGACCTCCCCATGGAGGCGAACACCTGGGTGGCCACCGAGCTGGACTTCCTGGTCAACCAGCGCAGGTCGGTGATCGGGCGCTGGCTGGAGCGGGCGGAGCAGTACCAGGAGTTCGTGAAGGGAGTCTTCGCGGGCTACGGCCTCCCCACCGACCTGCACCATCTGGCGATGGTAGAGAGCGGGTATCTCCCCACCGCCCGGTCGCGGGCGGGAGCGGTGGGAATGTGGCAGTTCATGCCCACGACCGGGCGCGACATGGGGCTCCGTATCGACGACGTGGTCGACGAGCGGATGGACCCCGTCCGCTCCACCCACGCCGCCGCGCGGCACCTCCGGGACCTGAACGGGACGTTCGGGGGCGACTGGTCGCTCGCCGCCGCCGCCTACAACGCCGGGACGGGGCGGATCACCCGCGGGATGCGGGGGGTGGGGGCCAAGAACTTCTGGGAGCTGGCGGTGTGGGGGACGCTGGCGCAGGAGACCAAGCAGTACGTCCCCCGCCTCTACGCCGTCACCATCATCGCCCGTGACCGGGAGCGCTTCGGCTTCAGCCCGCCGCTCGGGGTGGCGCGACCTTTCGCTTTCGACAGTATCGAGACCGACTACGCCATCCCCCTGGCCGAGCTGGCTGGGATGGCAGGGCTCCCGGCGTACACCCTGGCCGAGCTGAACCCGCACCTCTACCGCGGCACCACGCCGGAGGGGCGCTACTGGGTGTGGGTCCCGAAGGGCTCCGGGCAGACGCTCCAGGCGGCGTACCTCGACTCCGAGTTCCGCAAGCACCAGGGGTATGGCACCTACGCCGTGCGCCGCGGCGACAGCGCGGAGAGGCTCGCCCTCCTCGCGGGGCTGACCCTCTCCCACATCCGGGAGCTGAACCCCGGCGTGAACGTGGAGAGGCTCCCCCCCGGAACCCGTCTCCGCCTCCCCCGCACCGCCGCGCAGGCACTCGCGGCGCGTCCGGTGGAGCGCCTCGCCGCCTCCGAGGGGGCGGGGGAGTCCGGGAGGGGGCGGCGCGACCGCGAGGAGGGGAGGGGGAAGGGCGACCGCGAAGAGGAGCCGAAGAGGTCGGAGCGCGGGGAGCGGTCCGGCGAGCGCGAGCGCTCCTCCGGGAGCGGGCGCTCGGAGTCCCCGGAGCGGAGCGGGCGGGGACGAAGCTCCCGCTTCGCCGAGCACGAGGTGAAGGAGGGCGAGACGCTCTGGGGGCTGGCCCGCAGGTATGGGGTGGAGGTGGAGGAGATCCGCGAGGCCAACCGGCTGGACGGCAACACCATCGTCCCGGGGCGCACGCTGCGCATCCCCAGGAAGGCGGAGGGCTCGGAGCGCGCCGGGAGCACCGCACGGGTGGCGCGGGCGGACAGTGGGGAGTCGTCCCGGTCGCGTGCCCGATCGGGCGAGCGGTCCGCGTCGTCGGAGCGCTCCCCGCGGGAGCGGCGCTCGGGGGAGGGGAGCGGGGACGCGCGCGTGACACGGCACGTGGTGAAGAGCGGGGAGACCCTCTGGGGGATCGCCCGGAGGTACGACTCCACCGTGGTCGCGATCCGGCGGGCCAACGGGATGGACGAGGATAGCACGCTGCAGCCGGGACAGACCCTCCGTATTCCGCGGGGGGACTGAGCCGCTCGCCGGTCCACTCACGGAAGCGCCCCGGGCTCTTCGTTCGAGGAGCCCGGGGCGTTCTCGTCTTACCGCCGCTTTCTTGGGGCCGCTGCCGCTACACGTCCGGCACGTCCTCCACCTCGTCCTCGGCCACTCCGATCACCACCCC
The DNA here is from genome assembly GCA_036260145.1 of Longimicrobiaceae bacterium. Taxonomy (GTDB): domain Bacteria; phylum Gemmatimonadota; class Gemmatimonadetes; order Longimicrobiales; family Longimicrobiaceae; genus JAFAYN01. The sequence goes on from DATAAL010000352.1 coordinate 18,664, forward strand.
GTCGGGGAACTGCACCATGAACCCGTCCCGCCCCTCCTCGTTGCTGTCGGCGCCCCAGTGGCCGATCACCTCGCCCACCTTCCCCAGGTACGGCCTGGACTGCTCGTAACGGGCGCTTACCACGCGTACCCTGTGCATCGGTTCTCCCCCGGCTGCGGTGTGTGCGTACCCTGCCGCGTCCTCGATGCATACCCCGCGCCGGCTCCGGCGACAACGCGAAGGCGCCGCCCCGGGATCCCGGAGCGGCGCCCCCGGAGCCGGAGCGCTGCGGGCTCAGAGGCCCCGGGTGTCCAGATCCCTGGCGTTCCTGGCAGCGGCGCGGCGGGCGGCCGCGTCGTTCAGCGCCTCCTCGGCGCGGGCCTGGTCCTGCTCCGCGCGCCCTTCCATCTGGTCGAGGCGTCCCTCGTGCTCCAGCTCCCGGTCTCCCAGGAGATCACCGAGGCCCTCCTTGAGCTTCCCGCCCAGGTGCCTTCCCTTGCCGGTGACGTCGTCTGCCATAGTGTAGTCCTCCGTTTCGGGTCCCTGCGTGTTCCAGATCTGTATCTCTTTGCCGTGGCAAGGTTTATGCCTGATTGAGGGCCCGGACCCGCCCTGCTGGCCTGTCGATTGCCGGACGCTCCCCGCTCCCACGCCCACCCGAGGGGTGGGTCACGGACCCATTCACGAGAGGGGAAACCCGGTGAAGGAGCGCAGCGACGGAGGAGGCGGGCCGCCCGCCTGGGAGCGGATCTCGTCGGAGCCGCTGGGGGACTTCGACATGTTCCGGGTCCGGCGGGACCGGGCGCGCTCCCCGCGCGACGGCTCGGTGCACGAGTTCAACATCGCCGAATCGCCGGACGGGGTCACCCTGGTGGCGCTCACGCCGGAGCGGGAGCTGGTGCTGGTGGAGCAGTTCAGGCACCCCCACCGGGAGGTGACGCTGGAGACCCCGAGCGGGATCATCGACGATGGGGAGTCGCCGGTGGAGGCCGGGCTCCGGGAGCTGCGGGAGGAGACGGGTTTCGAGGGCGAGGGCGCGGAGGTGATCGGCACGGTCGCGCTGAACCCCTCCTGGCAGACCACCCGGGTCCACGTGGTGGTCGCGCGGGACGTCCGCCGGGAGCAGGCTGCGGATCCCGACCCCGGGGAGGACCTCCGGATCCGGCTCGTTCCCCTGGACGAGGTCCGGGAGCGGATCCTCCGGGGGGAGATCACCTCGTGCGTCGCCGTCGCCGCGGTTGCCCTGTTCGGGTGGAGGGAGACGGGGTCCGGCCGCTGAAGCGGCCGTGGAGCTTGCATCGCGTCGCCGCGGCCACATCATGATGGCGCGGCTCGTTCCGGGCCCCCTGGCTGGAGGCGTCCCTTCATCGACAACGGCATGCTGGCGCCCTCTCCTCCGGCGGCGCTGGTCCACAATTTCCGTGCACGCTATCTTCAAAGGTGCGGAATCCGCCCCGCCGCGTGGGGGCGGGGTGTGAGCGACAGCGGAAGAAAGGCTGCAGAATGGCGGATCAGCAGGAGGAGGCGGTCCAGCGGGAAGGGGACCGGAGGCAGGACAGTCGGCGCGGCTGGGACCGGCGGCAGGGCGACCGGCGGACCCCTCTCCCGGTGTGGCGCCGGCCCTGGGCGCTGGTCGCGTACGGGGTGGTGGGGACGCTGCTGATCGTGCTCCTGCTGCGCGGCGTGGACCGGGACGACGACCCCGGGGCGGTGGTCACTGCGCCCCCGCCGCGTCCCGCCGCGCAGCAGCCGTCCGCGGCCGCGACGAGCGCTCCCCCGTTGGAGGCGTTCGGCGCCGCGGGGTTCGAGCGGCTCACGATCGAGGGGGAGGCGGCGGTGGGGCGCCGCGTGCGCACCGAGCTGTACTGCGACGCGCCGAATGCCATAGCGCTGCGGCAGGATGTCACGCTGGTGGATAGCGCGGTCGCGGCGCTTCGGAACGTCGAGGGTCGCGTGCCCGCGGCGTCGTGCGAGTGGGGCGCCCGTGGAGACGAGCGGCGCGAGGACTTCCTCCTCCTGATCCCCCCCGACCTGGCCGACGACTTCGCCGCCGCGCCCGTGACTACCGACGACTTCGTCCGCCGCCGCCGCCTCATCGCCGAGGTGGAGTGGGTAGGCCGCTCCGAGGCGCTGGCGCTGCGCACCGCGGGCGTCCTGCGCCGCGTCTTCCCCGCCTGAGCGCGGGCAGTTCCGCACCGGGCGCCCGTCCCCGCGGCGGGTGCCTTTTCGTTGCCGTCCATCGGTCGTTTCCCCTCATTCCGCTCATCGAACTTCCGTTCCACTCCTGATGTTCCTCACCTCCCCTGCCGCCACCCTCCCCCGGGAGGGGCACACCGAATCGTCCGAGGACGCGCTCCTCCTCCGCGCCCGCGAGCTGCACCGTCAGGTCCCCCTGGTCGACGGTCACAACGACCTCCCCTGGGAGATCCGGGTGAAGGCAGGGGGTGATCTGGTCCGGATGGACCCGGAGGGCCCGCTCCCAGGGCAGCACACCGACATCCCGCGGCTGAGGGAGGGCGGGGTGGGGGGCGTCTTCTGGGCGGCGTACGTCCCGCCGGTCCTGGCCGGCGAGCCGGCCGTGCGCTTTGCAGTGGACCAGATCGGGCTGATCCGCGGGATGACGGACCGCTCGCAGCACCTGGAGATGGCGCGCACGGCCGGGGATGTGGAGCGGATCCACCGGGGGGGGAGGGTCGCGTCGCTGATCGGGGTGGAGGGAGGGCACGCCATCGCGAACTCGCTGGACGTGCTGCGGTGGTTCCACGAGCTGGGCGTCCGCTACCTGACGCTGACGCACGCCGACACCATCGACTGGGCCGACGCGGCCACGGATGCGCCGAGGCACGGCGGCCTGACGCGCTTCGGGGAGGAGGTGGTGCGGGAGATGAACCGGCTGGGGATGCTGGTGGACCTGTCGCACGTCTCGCCGGAGGCGATGCGGGCCGCGATCCGCGTCTCGGAGGCGCCGGTGGTCTTCTCCCACTCCGGGGTGTGCGGCGTGGCCGATCACCCCCGCAACGTACCGGACGACGTGCTGCGGAGCGTGAAGCGGAACGGCGGGGTGGTGATGATCAACTTCTACTCCGGCTTCGCCGACCCGCGGGGCGCGGAGGTGATGCACGGGATGTTCGACGTGCAGCGCTGCCTCCGCGACGAGAACCCGCACGACCCCGGCCGGGCCCACGCGCTCTTCGAAGAGTGGCGCCGGGCGAACCCGGTCCCCCGCGGCACCGTGGCCACGCTGGCGGATCACGTGGACCACGCGGTGAGGGTGGCGGGGATCGACCATGTGGGGCTGGGATCGGACTTCGACGGGGTGACCTCGGTCCCGGTGGGGATGGAGGACGTGAGCCGCTACCCCCACCTCACCGCGGAGCTGCTGCGCCGCGGCTACGCGGAGGACGACGTGAAGAAGGTGCTGGGCGGGAACGTCCTCAGGGTGATGCAGGAAGCGGAGCGGACCGCCGAGCGCCTGCAGCGCGAGCGCCCACCCTCGAAAGCGACCATAGCGGAGCTGGACAGGAGATAGCCTGGCCATGAAGCAAGTCACGGCATGGGTCCAGTCCAGGCCCCGTGCCGTTGTTGTTCAGCAGTACCGCCGGGATCTGTAGCGGCCCCGACGCCAAAGCCAACGAGTCAAACCCTCCCCGCCATCTCCCGCGAGATCGTGAGCCGCCGCCGCAGCTCGTTCTCGCTCATGGTACGGATGGCGAACTCCGCCGCCTCGGTGCTGTTGAACCCGATGCGGCTCGTGATCGACTCCGCACCCGGCTCGTCCGCCGGGCGGAACCCGAGGACCGCCCCGAGCCTCATGTGCGCTGCCGGAGCCTCCACCGCCACCGCCTCCCAGACCCGGCCTTTCTCGTCCGTTACCTGTCGCATCCCGCCCTCTGTCTCGGCTTCGGTTACCGTGTGAGACCCACCGTACGACCCATCCTCACCTCCGCCCGAGCGCGCCGAGCAGCGCGTCCCCGAGCGCCTCCACCTGCCAGCGGCGCACCCCGGGGATCTCCTTCAGCTCTTCCAGGGACCCGGGCTGGCGCCGCGCGATCTCCTCCAGCATGGCCCGGGACATCAGGAAGCCGGAGTCCAGCCCGAGCTGGTCGGCGCGCCGGGTGCGGGCGCTCTTGAGGGCTTCCACCCGCGCCTCCAGCTCCGGATCGCGCTCCCACCGCCGCGGGGGAGGGAAGCGCGGGAGGTCCGCCTCGGGCACCTCCAGCCCCCGCCGGACCGCCGCCAGGATCTCCCGCCCCCGGCGCTGCGCCAGCCCCTCGGAGATCCCCTGGATCCTGGGCAGATCCCGCACGGCGTCCGGCGCCCGGGCGCTCAGCTCGATCAGCGCCTGGTTCGCCAGGACCCGGAAGGTGGCCTGGTCGCGCTCCCGCGCCACCTCCTCCCGCCACCCGTGCAGCTCCTGGAGGATCGCCAGCCCGCGCGGGGTCAGGTCGCGCGCGCCCTTGATGCGCATGAACGGTTCCAGCTCGTCCTCGCCGCCTTCCGTCCAGCGGGTCTGCTCGCGGCGGCGGAACTCCTCCTCGGCCCAGGCCGTGCGCCCCCGGGCCTCCAGCTCCTCACGCAGCCGGTCGCGCAGCGCGGGGAGGTGCGCGGTGTCGGTGGCGGCGTAATCCTTCATCCCCCCGGAGAGGGGGCGCTCCGCCCAGTCGGCGCGCTGGAACTCCTTGGGGAGCTTGATCCCCAGGTACTTCTCCACGATGCTCCC
>DATAAL010000353.1:0-4823 GCA_036260145.1 Longimicrobiaceae bacterium
AACAGGCGCGCGCCGGAGGGGGTGGGGCGGGTGCGGATCGGTGGAGTGGAGATGCTGGAGGACCCCCGGGCGGGGACGCGCGTACGCCCTGCCCCCAGGATGGCGGAGCACGCTCAGGAGATACTGTCATGACCACGGAAACGCTCACTTCCGGCGGCGCCCTCCTGGGCGTGTACCGCCCCACGGGACCCGTCTTCACCCGCGGGGAGGGCTCGTACCTCCTGACCGAGGACGGATCGCGCTACCTGGACTTCACCAGCGGGATCGCGGTCAACGCGCTGGGCTACGGGGATCCCGACGTGACCGCCGCCATCCGTGTGGCGCTCGACAGCGGGGTCGTCCACACCTCGAACCTGTTCCGCACCCGCCCCGCGGCCGAGCTGGCCGACTGGCTGGCGGAGCGCTCCTTCGCCGACCGTGTCTTCTTCTGCAACTCGGGAGCGGAGGCCAACGAGGCGGCCATCAAGTTCGCGCGCCGCTGGGCCGGCGCGAGCGGCGGGAAGCGGCGCACGGAGATCGTCGCCTTCCGCGGCGGCTTCCACGGGCGGACGATGGGCGCGCTGGCCGCCACCGACCGCCTGGCGTACCAGGAGCCGTTCCGCCCGCTGATGCCCGGGGTCCGCTTCTGCGACGTGGGCGACACCGGCGAGGCGGACCGGCTGATCGGCTCCGGCCGGGTGGCCGCGGTCATCATCGAGCCGATCCAGGGGGAGGGGGGGGTGCTCCCCGTTCCGGCGTCGTTCCTCCGCACCCTGCGGGTGCTGTGCGACGAGGCGGACGCGCTCCTGGTCTTCGACGAGGTGCAGACAGGGATGGGGCGCACCGGGACCCTCTGGGCGTACGAATCCGCCGGGGTGGCTCCGGACCTCCTCACCGTCGCCAAGCCGCTCGCCGGCGGGCTCCCGATGGGGGCTACCCTGCTGACCGAGCGCGTGGCCTCGACGGTCCGTCCGGGGGACCACGCCACCACCTTCGGCGGCGGGCCGCTGGTGGCGAGTGCCGCGCTCGCGGCGTGCCGCAAGATCGGGGACCCCGCCTTCCTCGCGGAGGTGAGGCGCAAGGGCGAGCTCCTGGCCAACCGGCTGGGGGTGCTGGCGCTCCGCCGCGAGGAGGTGAGGGCGGTGCGGGGGGCGGGGATGATCTGGGGACTGGCGCTCTCCAGACCCGCGGGCGAGGTGCTGGCCCGGGCGCTGGAGGCGGGGCTCCTCCTGTGCTCGGCGGGACCGAACGTGGTGCGGATCATCCCGCCGCTGACGGCGGCGGACGAGGAGCTGACGCGCGGGATCGAGATCCTGGAGGAGGTGCTCTGGTGCTGATGGACGACATCCAGGACGTGGAGGTGCCCGTGGGGTGGGCGGGGCGGGCGCTCCTCCCGTCCGCGGGACCGGCCGTCCGCGCGCAGGTGACGGTGCGCCCCGCCCGGGTGGCGGACATGGCGCGGGTGGAGCCGCTGATCAATGGCTTCGCCGCCCGGGAGCTGATGCTCCCCAAGACCCTGCAGCAGCTCGCGCGCAACTTCCGGGAGTTCGTGGTGGCGGAGGATCCCTCCGGCCACATCCTGGGGTGCGCGGCGCTGCGCGTGTACACCCCGCAGCTCGCGGAGCTGGGCTCGCTCGCCGTGGACGAGGCGGCGCACGGGCTCGGGGTGGGGCGCAAGCTGGTGGAGGCCATCGAGGAGGAGTCGCGGAAGCTGGGGATCGGGACGGTGTTCGCCCTGACGCTCCAGGACGTGTTCTTTCACAAGCTCGGCTACCGGACCGTCGCCAAGGAGATGTTCCCGCTCAAGGTGTGGGCGGACTGCCGCCAGTGCCCCAAGATCAATGCCTGCGACGAGATCGCCGTCGTCAAGGAAGTAATCTGAGCCAGGAGACCACGAGATGACCCACGGAACCATCGTCCTCGCCTACTCGGGCGGACTCGACACCTCGATCATCGTCCCCTGGCTGCGGGAGAACTACGGGGCCGATGTGGTCTGCGTCGCCGCCGACGTGGGGCAGGGGGAGGAGCTGGACGGACTTGTCGCCAAGGCACTCGCCTCGGGCGCCACGGAGTGCTACGTGGAGGACCTGCGCGAGGAGTTCCTCACCGGGTTCGTGTGGCCCACGCTCCGCGCCGGCGCCGTCTACGGGCGGAAGTACCTCCTGGGGACCTCCATGGCCCGGCCGATCATCGCCCGGCGGCAGGTGGAGGTGGCGAAGAGGGTGGGCGCCACCGCGCTGGCCCACGGGTGCACCGGGAAGGGGAACGACCAGGTGCGCTTCGAACTGACCTACGCGGCGCTCGCCCCGGAGATGGAGGTGGTCGCCCCCTGGCGGGAGTGGGACATCCGCTCGCGCGAGGACGCTCTGGACTACGCGGCGGTGCACAGTATCCCGGTGACGGCCACGCGGACCAAGATCTACTCCCGCGACCGCAACCTCTGGCACGTCTCCCACGAGGGCGGGCCGCTGGAGGACCCGGACTTCGAGCCGGTGGAGGACATGTTCCTCCTCACCCGCTCCCCGGAGGACGCGCCGAGCCGGGCGGAGTACGTCACCCTCTCCTTCGAGCGGGGGTACCCGGTGGCGGTGGACGGCGAGGCGCTGGGGCCGGTGGCGCTGCTGGAGCGGCTGAACGAGATCGGCGGGGTGCACGGGGTGGGACGGGTGGACCTGGTGGAGGACCGCCTGGTGGGGATGAAGTCGCGCGGGATCTACGAGACGCCGGGGGGAACGCTGCTGTACGCCGCGCACTCGGAGCTGGAGCAACTCGTGCTGGACCGCCGCACCCTGGCGCTCAAGGACCTGATCGCCCCGCGCTACGCCGACCTGGTGTACGAGGGGCGCTGGTGGACCACGGAGCGGGAGGCGATGGACGCGCTGGTGGACGCGACGCAAGAGCGTGTCACCGGCGAGGTGCGCCTCAAGCTGTACAGGGGGAACTTCTCCGTGGCCGGACGGAAGTCGCCGTTCTCGCTGTACGACGAGCGCTTCGTCACCTTCGGCGAGGACGACGTCTACGACCAGGCGGATGCCGCGGGGTTCATCCGGCTCTATGGTCTCCCGATGCGCGTCGCCGCGCTCAGGGAGCGGGAGGCCGTCGGGTCGGCGCCGGACATCGCTCCCGCCCTGACCGACGTAGCCGCGGACTGATCCATCCCGAAAGGAGAGACTCCCATGAGCCCCGAGACCGCCACCGTTCCCGCCGCCCGCCTCTGGGGCGGACGCTTCGCCGCGGGTCCCGCGCCGGAGATGGACCGTCTGAACCGCTCCCTCCCCGTGGACTTCCGCCTCTGGCGGGAGGACGTCGCCGGTAGCCTGGCCTGGGCCGGGGCCCTCTTCGCGGCGGGGGTGATCTCCGCCGGGGAGTGCGCGAAGCTGCGCGCCGGACTGGACCGGGTGGCGGCCCGGCTGGAGGAGTGGGGGCCGGCCGACTGGGCCGGCGCTCCGGACGAGGACATCCACTCCCTGGTGGAGCGCCTCCTGTACGAGGAGGCGGGCTCGGTCGCGGGGAAGCTGCACACCGGGCGCTCCCGGAACGACCAGGTGGCCACCGACGCGCGGCTCTGGGCCTTCGGCGCGGTATCGCGGCTGGACGCGGCGCTCCGTGATCTGCAGCGGGCGCTACTGGAGCAGGCGGAGCGGCACGTGGACACCCTGATGCCCGCGTACACCCACCTGCAGCGGGCGCAGCCGGTGTCGGCCGCGCACTGGCTCCTCTCGCACGCCTGGCCGCTGGCGCGCGATCGGGAGCGGCTGGCGCAGGCCCGGGAGCGGGTGGCGGTCCTCCCGCTGGGATCGGGGGCCATCGCCGGGTGCCCCTTCCCGGTGGACCGGGTGCTCCTCAAGGAGACGCTGGGGTTCCACGCCGTCTCCCGGAACAGCATCGACGCCGTGGCGGACCGCGACTGGGTGGCGGACCTCCTGTACGTGGCCTCCCTGGTGGGGGTGCACCTGTCGCGGCTGGGGGAGGACCTGGTGCTCTTCGCCTCCTCGGAGTGGGGGTTCGTGCGTCTCTCCGACCGCTTCTCCACCGGCTCGTCGCTGATGCCGCAGAAGCGCAACCCGGACACCCTGGAGCTGGCCCGCGGCAAGGCGGGGAGGCTGATCGGCGACCTGACGGGGTTCCTCACGGTGCTCAAGGGGCTCCCCTCCGGCTACAACAAGGACATCCAGGAGGACAAGGAGGCGCTCTTCGATGCCTTCGATACCCTGGAGGCGCTCCTCCCCGCCGTGGCGGGGACGGTCCGCACCCTGGAGCTGGACGCGGAGCGCTGCGCCGCTGCGGTGGACGGTGCGATGCTAGCGACCGAGCTGGCGGACTTCCTGGTGCGGAGCGGGATACCGTTCCGCGAGGCGCACGGGACGGCGGGGAAGCTGGTGCGGGCCGCGGAGGAGTGGGGGTGCGGGGTGGAGGAGCTCCCGCACGGGGTCTTCGTGGAGGTGTCCGACCGCTTCGCCGGGGCCGACCTGGGGACCCTCTTCGCCCCCGAAGCGGCGCTGGCGCGGAGGGGCGGGCCCGGCGGGACCGCCCCGGACGCGGTGAGGGAGCAGATCACCGGGCTGCGGGCGCTGCTGTAGGGGACCCCCCTATCGGCCCTTGCGGAGCGAACGCCGCTCGCATATAATCCCTCCCGTGCAGCAACTGCACCGCGGCGAGTTCTCGCGATTGCTCCGCGTTACAAATGTGCTAAACCGCTCGGGGGTCCCCCGCGCCCTGCTCGCCGGAGAGCGAGGTCTCGGCGGTCACCCCCTGCGAGATCTCCTGGGCCTGCCTGGAGAGGAAGGAGTAGAGCCGGATGGCGTCGGGACGGAAGGGCTGGTCGGCGTCCACGTAGCCGATCT
>DATAAL010000354.1:0-3419 GCA_036260145.1 Longimicrobiaceae bacterium
GGAAGACCTTCCAGATCCCCTCGCTCATTCAGACCGGGAAGAGGGACGGGATGGTGCAGATGGACCAGTCGATCCTGGCGCTGCTGATGGCGGGGACCATCGACGGGGAGGAGGGGTACGCCAAGGCCCACGACAAGGGGATGTTCCGGCAGTACGTGGAGCGGCCGGGGGTGTCGGGGGCGATGGCTGCCTCTTCCCGGTGAGGTGACGAGGATGGTCTGAGCGCGTAGAGGGACCGCTACGCGGCTCTCGGGCCGCCGGGTGGGGCTACCACAGCCCCAGCCGGCCCAGGTCCTCCCTCAGCTTCAGCAGCGCCGCGTCCTTCATCTTCGCCTCCAGCATCACGTCGAACTCGGTGTCCCCCATCTCCTTCAGGAAGCCCGCGAACTCCCAGGGGTGCACGTAGTCGGCGTGCTGGGAGAGGAGGGGCGGGGCCTCCACCTCGCGCTTCCCGCGGGTCACCATCCGGGAATCCAATCTCGGCGACGAGAAGTGCACCTTCGGGGTCACCCCCGCCGGCCAGGTGGCGAGGGCCCTCCGCGCCGCCTCCCCGAGGGACAGGGAGCCGGGGTTCAGCAGGTGGTGCTGGTGGTCGAACACCACCGGTACCCCGGTGGCCTCGTGCACCCGCAGGCAGTCCTCCACGGTGTAGAGGGTCTCGTCGTTCTCGATCACCAGCCGCCGCCTCCCCCCCTCCGACAGTCTGGGGTAGCTCTCCGCGAAGCGGGCCAGCGCGGCGTCCTTGTCCCCGTACGCACCCCCCAGGTGGATCACCACTACCGCCTCCGGGCCCTGTTCCATGGCGTCCAGCAGCGCCGCCTGCGAGTCCACGTCGGCGATCCCCTTCTCGGTGATCGCCGGGTCGACGGCGCTGAGCAGGACGTACTGCGAAGGGTGCAGGGAGAGGCGGATCCCCCGCTCCCGCGCCGTCCGCCCCACCTCCGCCAGCTCCGCGGCGCACTCCCCGATCTGCCCGTGGAACTGCGGCATGTCCGGGTGCGTCGCGTAGGGGACGAAGTCGGACGAGATGCGGTACATCCGGATGTCCACCTCGTCCAGGTAGTCGAGGATCCGGCGGAGGTATCCGATGGACACGGAGAGGTGGGGTCCGGACTGCCACCTGCGCGCGTCGTTGCTCTTCAGGTCCGGGCGCCCCACCACCTTCACGGCGAACCCCAGCCGCCTCGGCCATCGTCCCATCTCTCCTCCTCGCTGTGCGCTCCGTGGCGACGGTTGTCGGCACCAGGGAACGGCTGGCAGAGCAAGACGAAGGCCCACGGGCGGAGGCCGCGCAGGGCGCGTTCCTTGCAAGCGGCTCGGCGCGTGAGCCGGACCGCGGCACTCCGGCCCGCAGCGCAGTACTCCGGAATCGGCTCGCTCCGCGGGGCAGGGTGGGTGAGGACGCGGACCGCGGGCGCACACCCATTCGCGAGGAGACGCACCATGGCGGACATCAACGTCGAGCGCAGGCAGCGGAGCATCTGGCCGTGGCTCCTGGGGCTGGTGGTGCTGGCGCTCGTGGTCTGGCTCCTGACCTTCGTGTTCGGCCGCGGGGACGACGCCACGATCGGCAGCGACGCCGGCACGGAGACCGTACAGACCCCTGCCGGTAGCTGAGCGGGACGCAGCCGGAGCGGCGCCGGGCGCGGATCGCTCCGCGCCCGTTTCGTTTCCGGGGGATGGAACGGGGGTTGCGTCCCCGGAAATCCCCCTCCGGTGCAGGGGGGAGGACCGACCAATCCGAATCCGCACCGAGGTTACGACACTCGGAGATCGAGGAGGGTGCGATGAGGAACGACGACCTGGACCGCGTGGTCCCGCTCGACCAGCTCGACGACTTCAAGGTAGCCGAGGGCGATCCCGACGTCCGCGGGTGGGACGTGGTGGCCTCCGACGGGCGCAGGATTGGCGAGGTGGACCAGCTCCTGGTGGACACTGCCGCCATGAAGGTCCGTTACCTGGACGTGGACCTGGACAACGAGCTGGGCGCCGGGACCGACCGGCACGTGCTGATCCCCATCGGGTACGCCCGGCTCGACGAGCGCGCCGACCGGGTGATCGTGGACAACCTGGCCACCGGCGACATCGTGGGGCTCCCGGAATACAACCAGGGGCCGCTGACCCGCGACTTCGAGGCCGACCTGCGCCAGCGGTTCGACACCGCCTACACGGGGACCCCCGGCATGGAGGCCGAAGGCGCGGACCGGTACGGGGAGTTCTACTCGCACGACCTGTACGACGACACCCGGTTCTTCGGTGCGCGGCGGGGGGAGCAGTATTAGGCTCGCTGCGGGTGCCGGTGCCGGCGGGGGTGTGAACGGCGGGAACTGCGGGTTCGGGCGTGCCCCCCGCTTGGGCGGGGGTCGGGCTGCGGCTCCGTAAGCCAGCACACTACGCTGGCTAACGGAGTCAAGCCCCCGCAAACTGCGCGGGGTCTCGCCCCTTCGGGCCGTCATCCCTCACGCAACTGCCGGCTTCCACCCGACCCTCCTTTCCTCTCCCCTCCCCCTGCGGGGAGAGGCCGGGGGAGGGGGCCCGTAGGTTCTCGCTGGCTACCGCCGCACACCCTTCTCCCGGCTCTCCATGCCCCTGCCGGCGCCCCCCGGACCCTGTGTGCTCGCGCTCGACGTCGGGACCTCGTCGGTGCGGGCGGGACTGTACGACTCCTCCGGAACGGTGCTGGCGGGGCTCCCGGCGGAGCGCGCGGCGTACGGGTGGACGGCCACCCCGGATGGGGGGATGGAGACCGACGCGGAGCGGCTCTTCGAGCTGGCGGCGGGGGTGGTGAACGCGGCGGTGGAGGGCGCCCGCGAGACCGGCGTGGAGATCGCCGCCGTGGCGGTCTCCGCCTTCTGGCACAGTCTGGTGGGGGTGGACGCGGACGGGAAGGCGGTCACCCGGGTGTACGGGTGGGGGGAGATGCGCTCCGTCCCCGCGGCGCTGCGGCTGCGGGAGCGGGTGGACCCCGGGGCGGCGCACGCGCGCACCGGGTGCTTCGTGCACCCCAGCTACCCCGCCGCCAAGCTTCTCTGGCTCCGGGAGGCCACGGGTGCTACCTTGCCGCGCGTCGCCGCCTGGATGTCGTTCGGGGAGTACCTGGAGCTGCGCCTCTTCGGGGTGCGGCGCTGCTCCCTCTCCATGGCCTCCGGCACGGGGCTGCTGGACCTGCGCGCCCTCCGCTGGGATCCGGAGCTGCTGGACGCCGTAGGGGTGGAGGCGGAGGCGCTCTCCCCGCTGGCGGACACGGACGCTCCCACCCCGCCGCTCCTCCGGGAGTGGCTGCGGCGCTGGCCGGAGCTGGCGGGCGTCCCCTGGATCCCCCCGCTCGGCGACGGCGCGTGCGCCAACGTGGGGAGTGGGGCGGTGGGCCCGGGGCGGGTCGGGGTGTCGATCGGGACCTCGGCGGCGGTGCGGTCGCT
>DATAAL010000355.1:0-1503 GCA_036260145.1 Longimicrobiaceae bacterium
GAGCTATGTGTTCTTGCCCGCGGGCACCATCTGGGGCAAGGGTGCGGGGGTGGACCTTTCATGCGGTGTGGCGTTCGGCGGTGGAGTCGATCTCGCTGCTCGTCGAGGCCGCGACGGTGCGTATATCGGGGGAAGCTGGTCGGCCACTTTGTATCATGGCCATTCACACGTGGGTGGTAGACATGGATCGCAGGGAGCAGAGTCGAGAGATCGCATTCTTCACTTCGGCCTGACCGTTGATGACGGAGCGAGACTCCCCTGGGGGGTGTACGTAGAAGCGGAACAGCATGTTGGCGGCGGTGTGTACCCGGGAGTCTGCACATATCAGCTGGCACCTGCGCGTTAACTCTGGTGGATTCAAACTCGGTATCCTTCCTTTAAGGCCGGAAAGGCGAGCGTTTGGCGCCACCCTGGGAACGGTGAGCGGCCGATCAGCGAGTGCCGGGAATCACGTGAGCTGGCAAGACGAGGGATCCTGCGGGGCACGTGGGCTCCACAGTTTCACGTCTCAGGTGAGATTTTCTGCGGGGAACCAGGCTATGGACGTGCTTGCTGGTCGGACATCCTCCACATCACTGTCGGTGACGGTGGGCGCGGTCCGGGCGGAGCTGCCGGCGATCGAGCCGGCGGGCCGGGACGGGCTGCTACGGCAGCATGCGGAGTACTGGCAGGAGACGCTGGCGGACCCCCCGGAGCCGCTGGAGCTGCCGGCGGACCACCCGCGCCCCGCGCAGCCGGACCACGCCGGGGCCATCGTCCGGCTGGAGCTGGACGAGGAGGTGACCGCAGGGCTCAGAGCGCTCGTTAGCCGCCACGGGGCGACGCTGTCCACGACGCTGCTGGCGGGGTGGGCCGCGGTGCTGGGCCGCCTGTCGGGGCAGACGGACCTGGTGATTGGCACCTCCACGGGCAGTCGGGGGCGCCGGGAGACCGAAGGGCTGATTGGCTGCTTCGTGAACCCCCTGCCGGTGCGGGTGGATCTGTCGGGCTCGCCCACGGCCGCGGAGCTGCTGGGGCGGGTCGAGGCGCGGGTGCAGGGGGCGCTGCGGAACCAGGACTTTCCCTTCCAGCGGGTGGTGGAGCTCGTGCAGCCGGAGGGCGCCGCTCCTTCGGCCACGCCGCTGTTCCGGGCGGCGTTCGCGTGGCGGGACGCACCCGGGAGCGGGTCGGAGCTGCCCGGTCTGGAGCCGGGTGCGGTGGCGGCTCCGGAGCTGCGCTCGACGGCCGGGCTCGACCTCTCGCTCGAGCTCCGGGAGGAGGGGGGCGGGATCGCGGGAGAGGTGGTGTTCGCGACGGCGCTGTTCGAACGCGAGACGGTGGAGCGCTACACGGGGTACCTGCGCCGGGTGCTCGCGGGCATGGCGGCCGACGAGACCCGGCCGGTCGACCGGCTGGCGCTGCTGTCGGACGAGGAGCGCCGGCGCGTCGTGGAGGAGTGGAACCGCACCGAGGCGCCGTATCCCGGCGAGTCGTTCATCCACGAGCGGTTCGAGGCGCAGGCCG
>DATAAL010000356.1:0-2224 GCA_036260145.1 Longimicrobiaceae bacterium
AGCGCGGCGTCTAACGGGGGATCGCCGTGCGCACGGCCTCGTAGCCGCGCTCCGGGATCCTCACCCGGATCACGCGGTTCAGCGCATCCACCCAGACATGGCGCTCCGAGGCGCCGGGAACCTGGACCACCAGGTGGAAGAGGTTGAGCGGCGTCCCCTCGATCTCCACCCTCTCCTCACCCCGGTCGGACACCGTGGCGACGACCTGGCGGTTCTCGCGCGGGATGATGACGGGGACAGTGCCGTTGCGCTGGCGCTGGGCCAGGAAGTAGTAGTGGTGCGCCACTCCCTCGTCCAGCACCACGGCCCCCGCGCTGGCGACGTACTCGCGGAGCTGCTCGCCGATGGAGGAGATGATACGGGTGCTGACCCGCCCGGAGCCCACCGTCCCGATGATCTTGCGGGGGGAGTCGCCCCCGATGTCCACCTGGTAGGCGACCGGAGACGCCTCCACCCCCCGCGCCCGGAGCCGCGGCGTCAGCTCCAGCGTCCCCGTGGGAAGGGTGACCTCGATCCGTCCTACCGCCGTGACCTCGCTGCTGGTCCCGCTCCCGCTCTGACGGATGGAGAACTCCTCCGACCCGGCGGCGCGCCCCTCCACGAGCACCCGGAAGCTCCCCTGGTCCACCGCGGCGTCCTGCGCGGCGAGCGACGAGGCGAAGAGAAGCACCGGGAGGGCGTGGAACACGGACCACTTCCTGATCGGCATGAGATCTCCTCGAACATGGTTATCATCAGCCACCCACTGGCGGCCTGATCATGCATACCCCCGGCGCGCGCCAGGGGTTTCGTGAGAGGCCCCCACCCGGCGCTGCGCGCCACCCTCCCCCGCATGCAGGGGAGGGTCATGTCCACGCTGACGCCCGGTAGTTCGTGGCTCCAGTCGCAATTCAAATGAAGATGCACGCAGGGAGCCCCGGCAAACCCTCACTGCGCGTCGTCTGGCGGCGAGATGAACACCTTCTGCCGGATCCGGTCCAGGATGAACTCGTAGATCCGCCGCCCCGTCTCCGCGCTGGCCAGCGTCGGATACCCGATGGACCCCGGACACCCGGCAGGGAGCGAGAGCAGATCCCCCCGCACGTACTTCCGGAACCGCTCCGGGTCCATCTCGAAGTCGCGCGCGGCCTCCATCCTCACCGCCTCCGGCCGGAGGTACAGCAGGAGTGAGGTGACGGTCTCGCCGCCGTGTTGCGGCCCCGGGGGGCCATTGAGATATTCCGACAGGTCGACCGAGAGCGCCTCCACCACCCGCACCCTCGCCCTGCGGGCGTACACCGTCGCCATGGCCTCGATCTGTGGGTCGTGCTCGCTGGCGGTGATCATGACGATCTCCGTGAAGCCGTCCTCCTCCCACGAGTTGATCAGCTCGTTCAGGACGCGGTGCAGCGTCTTGTGGCGGAGCGTGGCCGTCCCGGCGTAGGCGCTCTCGCTGGGAACATTGACCCCGTAGTGGAAGGTAGGAGCCCGCACCACCCCGAACTCCTGGGCCAGGTCGTCCGCGAGCCGCTCCGCGATGCAGGTGGTGGCGCCGATCGGGAGGTGAATGCCGTGCTGGTCGCAGGCGCCGACCGGGAGGATCAGGCGCCGGTCGCGTTCCAGGTACGAGACCACGTCTGGCCACGTCAGCTCGGAAAGGACGTATGAGCGCAAGGAGCCGGACATAGTAGCGGGGAAGGACGTGCCGGACGGCGTTCCCCCCCCGCAACTCGCGGACCAGGCGGCCCCGGGCTGGCGGGAGCGCGCCGGGTGGGCGGCGGGGTGGCTGGCCGTAGTGGCGCTCGCGGTGTGGACGCGCCGGACCACGCCGGGATGGCTCGTGCTCGCGGCGGCGGGGGCGCTCCTCTGGACCGCGCTCGCGGCCCGTGGAGGGAGGCGCTGGGGGCTGGGAGCGGCGGGGGCGCTCTGGCTCGCGACCGGGATCGCCTCCGGAATCCAGATGCGTCTGCACCGGATCACCCACGACTGGGAGGTGGAGCGCTTCCGGGTGGAGGAGCGCGCGGAGCAGGCGCTGGGACGCGAGCTGGACGCGCTGGTGGACCGGGGAGAGCGGGCGGTGGACGGGGTGATCGCGTTCACGCGCGCGGGAATGCCGGAGCGCGGCCCACTCTTCGAACAGCTGGCGGCCCTGCAGGCGGAATCCGGGGTGTCGGCCCTGGCGATCTACGGGCCCGACGGCGTGCCGGTGGCGTGGGCGGGGGAGCACCGGGGGACCGTCCCGGAC
>DATAAL010000357.1:0-9140 GCA_036260145.1 Longimicrobiaceae bacterium
CCACTGCCAGGCGCGGTCTGCCGCGCCGCCGTTCACGGTGGAGACGAGAAGCTCGGGCGCCCACTCGCGTGCCGCGCGCTGCCACTGCGCGATCAGTCCCGCCGGTACCACCAGCGCCGCGCCGCAGCCGCGCTCCTCGTGGTACCGGCGGGACTGATCGCGCAGTGGCAGCGCGCGGCACGCGAGTGGGCGCCCGAGCTTCGCGTCTCCACCGTGAACGGCGGCGCGGCAGACCGCGCCTGGCAGTGGAAGGCCCCCGCGCACCTCTACCTCACCAGCTTCGACACCCTGCGCTCGGACTTCACCGACAACCCCGGCTCGCCGCCTCGCCGGCGCGTCTGGGATGTGGTGCTGCTCGACGAGGCGCAGCGGATCAAAAACCCGGATGCCGAGGTCAGCCGCGTCTGCAAGCGGCTGCCCCGGCTGCGCGCCTGGGCGCTGACCGGCACACCACTCGAGAACCGGGTCGCCGATGTCGCGTCGATCTGCGAGTTCCTCACGCCCTGGCGCGAGGGACAGGCCGTACCTTACCTCGAGCCGGGGCTGCGTCTCCTCGCCCGGCACGCCGCGCTGCAGCTGCGGCGCAAGAAGGCAGACGTGCTTCGGCAGCTGCCGGCCAAGCGCGTGGTCGAGGTACTGCTCGAGCTCGGGCCGGCGCAGCGCGAGAGCTACCGCCTCGCCGAACGCGAGGGCATCGTCCGGCTGCACAGGCTGGGCGAAACGGCGAACGTCTCGCACGTGCTGCAGCTCGTCACGCGGCTCAAGCAGATCTGCAACTTCTGCCCCGCCACCGGCGAATCGGCGAAGCTCGCCGACCTCACCGAGCGCATCGAGACGCTCGCCGGGGAGGGGCACCGGGCGCTCGTCTTCTCGCAGTACACCGACGATCGCTTCGGCGTCGGCGCGCTGCTGCGAGGGCTGCGGCGCTTCCGCCCCATCCCCTACACCGGCGAGCTTTCGCCCGGAGAGCGCGACGCGGCGATCGCCGCCTTCCGGCGCGGCGAGAGTCCCACGCTGATCCTCTCGCTGCGCGCCGGCGGCCACGGGTTGAACCTGCAGGACGCCTCCTACGTCTTCCACTTCGACCGCTGGTGGAACCCCGCCGCCGAGCGGCAGGCCGAGGACCGTGCGCACCGCATGGGCCAGGACTTGCCGGTGACCGTTTACCGTTATCTCTGCGCCGACACCGTTGAGGAGCGCATCGACGCCGTGCTGCGGCGGAAACAGGCACTCTTCGACGAGCTGGTCGACGACGTGTCGCTCGACCTCACGAGCCACCTCTCCGCCCATGAAATTTTCGGGCTCTTCGGCCTCGCGCCCCCTCCCGGAGCCGGTGCGGATCTCGGTAGAGACTCAGTTGGGTGCTGAAGTTGCAGGCCAGCCACCGAAGCCAACTCAATACATCCCAACCGCGTAACTCCTATCGATGTCAGGCTCCGCTCCTACGAGCACTTTCGCCATGCTTTCTTGGACCATTCATTTGACTTTCGCTGCGACCACACGATTTCGCTTCTTCTGCACAAGTTCAAGGCAGGCATGGTTCGGCTCCTAGGGGCAGGGAACGGTGTCGGTGTTGAGGGCACCCACGTTGTTTATCGTCAGCCTCGAGCAGACCGTGCCGTTGGACGCCTTGAGGATGAGCCCCTGCCCGGGCGTCGTCACCGCAACGTTGCCCGCCCCGTCGATCAGGAGGCGCGTCGTCGCCCCGTTGGCCACGCCGAAGACGCCGGCGGCGATGCGATCCCTGGAGTTCGACTCGATCTTGAAGACGCCCGACTGATCGTAGGCGAAGGTCGAGGAGAAACCGCCCGCCCCGACCGCCGCGATCTTACCGTCGGTCCGATCCATGACCACCAAGCTGGCCGTGCCGCTGGTCTGGAAGAGGCCTTTCCCGATGACGTGCAGCGCCTGCGCCGGGGTGCTGGTGCCGATGCCGACCCGCCCACCTACCTCCGTCACGGCTGACTCGGTGAGCGTACCCGTCTCGGACCACTTCGCCAGCCGATTCTGCGTGCCGGAGTCGGCGCGCGCCGCCTTCCCCGCAGAGGTCAGCGCCGTCCCGTCGTGGGCGACGACCGTCGCCCGGGGCGCATCTTCGTCGGCGCCGAGGACGGAGAGCGCGGCACCCTCCTCGAGCGGCCCCACCTGCTCCCGCTGCTCCTCGGTCAGATCGGCGGACTCCGCCCCGCGCACGGTGGCTCGCCCGCCCCTCACCACGACGGTGCCAGCCCGTTGGCTGAGACCGCCCGAGAGCGTCTTGACCGTCACCACGCACAGGTATGTGCCGTCCGCCACGGGCTGACCGGCGCCGTCTCGGAGCGACCAGTCGAGGACGCTGCCTTTGCCGACCACGTCGAAGAGCACCTCGCCGGACTCCGAAAGGATTTCGAGCTGCACGCGCACGACCGTCAAAGGGGCGGCGACGCGCACGCCCCCTTCGGTCGCCGAGATGGTGATGGGCGGCGCGGCGGTGCTGTCCGGCTTAACCTTCTCGGTCCGAGCGGCGGCGAGGGAAGTCGCCGCCAGCAGAATTGCGCAAATCACCACCGCAGCCAACGAATGATTTGCCCATTTTATATCTGTTCTTCTCGTCACCTTTGTTCTCCTCTCCATTTGTGTCCCAAAGAGTCTGACGCAGGACTTGACAGCCTAACGCCCCAAAGCTCAGGCGCAGTTGGCGAAAAGCGCAAGTGCCTGCGGCGAGAGATGCCCCGCCCCTGCTGCTCAGTCCTGCGGCAGAAGGATGCCCGGCCAACTGTCGCCTGCAGTGATGGAATGGACTCCTCCCATGCGAGGTAGAGACTACCTTATACGATTCGTTAGCCAGCAGCGCGTTGGACGTCATAGTGGAGACTCACGATGCCGCTGGGAGACACGCCCGAGTGGGTCAACACCAGCCGGGCACGCGGCGCCTCGGGAGCCGCCAGCGGGATGCCGCGGCCGAGCAGGACGGGCATGATGGCCACTTCCACCTGGTCGACCACGCCCGCGGCGAGCAGGCTCGCGAAGAGACTCCCCCCGCCGAACAGCCAGATGTCGCGCCCCGACTCGGCGCGGAGTCCCGCGACGGCGGCGCCGGCGTCCGCGGCCACGACCGTGACCGACGGGTGCTCCGCCGCAGTGAGCGTCCGCGAGAAAACGAAGACGCGCCAACCCGCCGGCCAGGCGGGGGCGCCGGGCTGCCGGGTCAGCTCGTAGGTGCGGCGCCCGAGCAGGACGGTGTCGAAGCCCGCGAACAGCGCGGGCCAGTCGGCCGCGGGGTCGGGCACAATCCAGTCGATCTCCCCACCCGGGCCGGCGATATAGCCGTCAAGGCTCGCGGCCACGCGGTATCGCACACGCCGCATGGGTAAACTCCGCGTGAAATGTGTGGCTGGCTAACGCCCCCAAGCTCAGGCGCAGTTGGCAGAAAGTGCAAGTGCTCGCGGCGCGCGAGGAGCTCGCCTGCGCTACTCGGTCCTGCGGCGCAAGAATGCCCGGCCAACTGTCGCCTGCAGCGCATTCGCTAGGCTGCGACGATGGTGGGAAGGCTACCCGCGGTCGAGCCAGAAGTCCGGGTGACGCCGCTGATGCCCGACCGCGAGTACAAGGACGTGGTCCGGGAGCACGTGATAGATGATGAGATAGGGGAAGCGGCGCACCAGGAGCTTGCGCGCACCCTGGCGCATGGGAGAGCTGATCTCGCGGTCTTCGGCTACTCGGGAGAGGGCGCGCTCAATCTCGGCCGTGAACTCAGTACTCAAGTGTCTGGCCTGGCGCTTGTAGAAGAGCGCGGCCTTTCGGATGTCCGCCTGAGCTGCCCGGAGGAGAACGAGTCGCGTCACCCGCTGAGTTCAGCCCGGATTTCGGCGAGAGCGTCGGCAGCGGAGACGGTGTCCATCTCACCGGCGAGATACTGCTGATACCGGCGCTCGGCTTCGTCCTCCCAGGCCTGCTCGATTTCGGAGTCTTCGTCGAGACTAGAGATCAGGCGCTCGGCCAGGTGTGCGCGCACACTGGGGGGGAGCTTCAGGGCTTCGGCTTCAAGTTGCTCTAGGGTCACGATACACCTCCGGTATTGGAATCAACGAGAGTAGTATAACACCGGGGCCGCGGGAACGCTCCCCGCACCCAGCAGCCTAACGCGCGAGGGGATGGTCCTGGGCAAGCGGTGGCCGGGCTGGCCGAGTACGTCATCCACAACGAAACGACTCCGGGAGCGACCGAGATGGTCGCCGGAGTCCTGCTGAGGCTGGAGACCATGTCGCCCGAGGAGCGCGCCGCGGTGCTCCGGGTGAAGCAGACCGGGGTGGGCGCATGAGCGGGGGGGGCTCTGCCGCACCCCGGCCGACAAGCGGCAAGTACGGGATGCTTCTTGATTTACGCATATAATCAGACTACATATGTGGATGCCTGCAAGAAAGACCGCTCGTCCTTAGGGACCTCCAGCATCGAGGAAAGGACACGGAATGGCCACGGACACCGGCTCCTTACCCGATCCTCGCGTTCAGGGGAGCTACCCTCTGACACCGCTCCAGCACGGGATGCTCTTCCAGGCCCTGCTCGCGCCGGCATCGGGGGTGAACATCCAGCAGATAGTCTGCCGTCTCCGCGAGCCGGTGGATGCGGACCTGCTGGAGCGGGCGTGGTGCCGGATGGCGGAGCGGCACGCCGTCCTGCGGACGCGCTTCCGCTGGGCCGACGTCGCGGACCCCATGCAGGAGGTCCTCCACGAGGTGCGGTTGGGGGTCGACCGCTGCGACCACGAGGGGCTCGCGCCCTCCGACCACGAAGCGCGGCTGCAGCGGTACCTGGTGGACGACCGTGCCCGCGGCTTCGACCTGGCGGAGGCGCCGGCGATGCGCCTGGCGCTCTTCCGGCACGCCGCGGACGAGCACGTGCTGGTGTGGAGCTTCCACCACATCCTGCTCGACCGGGAGGCTACCGCCGCCGTGCTGCGCGAGGTGTTCACGCTGTACGACGCCGACCGGGATGGAGCGGAGGTGGAGCTTCCCGCCCGCCGTCCCTTTCGTGAGCACGTCGCGTGGCTGCGCGGGCGCGACCCTGCGGCCGACGAAGCATACTGGACCGCCCGGCTGCGGGGCGTGGATGCACCGACACCCCTTCGTGGCAGCCGATCCGCGCCGCGCGGCCCGGAAGCGGAGCCCGCCTACGGCGAACGCGAGATCCGGCTGTCTCCGGCCGGCGACGCCGCGCTCCGTGCGTTCAAGCGCGAACGGGGCGTGAACCTGAACATCCTGGCCCAGGGAGCGTGGGCACTCCTGCTGGGACACTACACGGGACGCGACGAGGTGGTGTTCGGACTGGTGCGGGGAGGGCGAGCCACCGGGGTCGAGGGAGCGGAGGGGATGCTCGGGCCGCTCATCAACACCGTTCCCGTCCGTGTGGCGCTCCCCGCCGAAGCCCGTGTGGGCGAGTGGCTGAGGGAGATCGCCGAGGGTAACGCGGCTCTCCGGCTCCACGAGCACGCCGCCCTTCCGGACATCGCGCGGTGGAGCGGCCTGCCCACGGGCGAGCCGCTCTTCGACACCATCCTGAACTATCAGACCGAGTTCCTGGAGCAGGCTTTTCACGACCCGGGGGACAGGTGGAGCGGGCGGAGCTTCCGCGCGCTCGGGTGCAGCGGGTATCCGCTGTCAGTGGCGGTCTCGGGCGCCGCTCCGCTGCAGGTGCGGCTGGAATACGATGCCGGGCTCTGGGACGCTCCCGCGGCGGACCGGATGCTGGGCCACCTCGCGCGCCTGCTGGAGGAGATCGCAGCCGATCCCGGGCGCCGCCTGGGCGAGATCGACGCGCTGGGCGTGGCGGAGCGGCGTCAGGTGGTGGAGGGGTGGAACCAGACCGAGCGGCCGTACCCACGCGGGTCGTGCGTGCACGAGCTCTTCGAGGCGCAGGTGGAGCGCGCGCCCGACGCGGTGGCGGCCGTCTGCGGGGGGGAGCGGCTGAGCTACGCGGAGCTCAACACCCGGGCGAACCGGCTGGCACACTGGCTGAGGGAACGCGGCGTGGGGCCGGATGCGCGGGTGGGGATCTGCGCGGAGCGCGGCCTGGAGATGCTGGTGGGCCTGCTCGCCATCCTCAAGGCGGGAGGCGCCTACGTGCCGCTCGATCCGGCGTATCCGGCGGAGCGCCTGCGCCGCATGCTGGAGGACGGCGCTCCGGTGGTGCTGCTGGCGCACGGGGTGGCGAGGGAATCGTTCTCGGGGAGCGGCGTGCCGGTCGTCGACCTGGTCGCGGACGCCCCGGCGTGGGCGGACCACCCGCCGGCGAACCCCGGCGGTGCGGGCCTCACCCCCGAGAACCTGTGCTACGTCATCTACACCTCCGGGTCGACGGGCCGGCCCAAGGGCGTTGCGATGCCGCATCGCCCGCTCGTCAACCTCGTGGTCTGGCAGGAGCCGGACTGGAGACGGCCGGGAGCGGCGGTCACGCTCCAGTTCACCACCATCAGCTTCGACGTCTCCTTCCAGGAGATCTTCACCACCTGGAGCACGGGAGGGCGGCTGGTGGTCGCCCCGGAGGAGGCGCGGCACGATCCCTCCGCCCTCCTGCACCTCGTGGAGCGGGAGGAGGTGGAGCGGCTCTCCCTACCGTGGGTGATGCTGCAGCAGCTGGCCGAGCACGCCGGGGAGCGCGGCCTCCCGCCCCTGCGCGTGCGGGAGGTGCAGACGGCCGGGGAGCAGCTGCGGATCACCGCGCCGATCCGCCGGTGGCTCGGCGCGCTGGGGGTCCCGCTGCACAACCACTACGGGCCTTCGGAGACGCACGTCGTCACCTCCTTCACCCTCCGTGGAGCCGCGGACGCCTGGCCCCTGCTCCCGCCCATCGGAAACCCGATCGCGAACGCGCGGGTGTACGTCCTAGACCGGCATCTCGCCCCCGTCCCGGCAGGGGTGCCGGGGGAGATCTACGCGGGCGGAGTCTGCCTGGCCCGGGGGTACCTGGACCGCCCCGGACTGACGGCGGAGCGGTTCGTCCCCGACCCGTTCGGCGGCGCGCCCGGAGCACGCCTGTACCGCACGGGCGACCGGGCGCGGTGGCTGCCGGACGGCACGCTGGAGTTCCTGGGACGCGTGGACCACCAGGTGAAGATCCGGGGATTCCGCGTCGAGCCGGGCGAGGTCGAGGCCGTGCTGCGGCGGCATCCCGGCGTCTCCGAGTGCGTGGTGGTGGCGCGCGAGGACGTGCCCGGGGAGAGGCGGCTGGTCGCGTACGTGGTGGGCGAGGTGGAGACGGACGGGCTGCGCGAGCACCTGCGGCGTGGCCTGCCGGAGTACATGGTGCCCGGCGCGTGCGTGCGGCTGGAAAGGCTTCCGCTGACCCCCAACGGAAAGCTGGACCGGCGGGCACTGCCGGCGCCGGAGCACGAGTCTGCGGGGGAGCGCTTCGTGGCGCCAAGGACGCCCGAGGAGGAGACCCTGGCGGGGATCTGGGCGGAGGTGCTGCACCTGGAGCGGGTGGGCGTCCACGACAACTTCTTCGCCCTGGGCGGCCATTCGCTCCTCGCCACCCGCATGATCTCGCGCGTCCGCGAGGCCTTCGGCGTCGGGCTCACGGTGCGCGCGATCCTCGAGGCTCCGACCGTCGAGGGGCTCGCTCGATCGGTGATGGAACACCGCTCCGCCGATTTCCCGGGTGGGGCCGGGGAGCAGGCGATGACCGGGTCCAATCCGTACCGCCTGCTCCCGGCGCTCGATGAGCTCCCGGACGACGAGCTGGACCGTCTCCTGAGCTCTCTGACCTGAGGAAGGAGCTGGAATGAGCGCGTCGAGCCCTCCCGTCACCGGAGCGTCCCGCAGCGAAAAACAGGAGCTCCTCCGGAAGATCCTGTCCGAGAGGATGAGCCGGCCGCGCACCGAGCCGGTGTCGTTCGCGCAGGAGCGGCTCTGGTTCCTGGACCGCCTGCACCCGGGGAGCGCCTTCTACAACCTGGCCTATGCGTTCCGGCTGCACGGCGCGCTGGACGCTCCGGCGCTGGAGCGCGCGCTGGGGGAGATCGTCCGGCGGCACGAGCCGCTGCGGACCACGCTCCAGGAGCGCGAAGGGGCTCCCGTGCAGGTCATCGCGCCCTTCGGGGGCTTCGCGCTGCCGGTACAGGATCTCTCGGGCGTCCACGAGGCGGCGCGCGAGGCGGAGGTGCAGCGACAGGCCACCCACTGGGCGAGGCGGCCCTTCGACCTTGCGGCGGGCCCACTCTTCAGGGCGGGACTGCTGCGGTTGGGTGAAGAGGACCACGTGCTGCTGCTGGGCATCCACCACGTCGTCACCGACGAGTGGAGCATGGAGGTGCTCTTCCGCGAGCTGTCGGCGCTCTACGAGGCGTTCCGCGAAGGGCGGGGATCGCCGCTCCCCGAACCGGCGGTGCAGTACGCGGACTACGTGGCCCACCAGCGCGAGCGGCTGCGCGGGGAGGCGCTGGAGCGGCAGCTCTCCTACTGGAAGGCCCGGCTCTCCGGAGCTCCCGCGCTCCTGGAGCTGCCGATGGACCGCGCGCGCCCGCAGGTGCTGTCGAACCGGGGCGCCCACGAGCAGGCGGGGTTTCCCCGCGACCTGCTGGAGCGGCTGAAGACCCTGGGCCAGCGGGAAGGCGCGACGCTCTACATGGTGGTGCTCGGCGCGTTCCAGGTGCTGCTCTCGAAGTACAGCGGGAGCGAGGACGTGGTGGTAGGAAGTCCGATCGCCGGCCGAACGCGGCGCGAGGTCGAGGAGCTGATCGGCTTCTTCGTGAACACGCTGGTCCTGCGGACGGATCTCTCCGGAGACCCTTCCCTGCGCGGCGTCCTGCGGCGCGTGCGCGAGGCCACGCTGGCAGCCTACGAGCACCAGGAGATGCCGTTCGACCGTCTCGTGGCGGAGCTGCAGCCCGAGCGGAGCCTCGGCCACTCGCCTCTCTTCCAGGTGATGTTCTCGCAGCGGGACCAGGAAGGCTCCGAGCTCCGCCTGCCGGGCCTGCGACTGCACCCGCTGGTCTGCGACCCGGACACCGTGAAGTTCGATCTCAACCTGGCGTTCCGGGAGGGTCCCGACGGCCTGTCAGTGGCCGTGGGATACCGCACGGAACTGTTCGACCGGAGCACGATCCGGCGAATGCTGGGGCACCTGGGCCGGGTGCTGGAGCAGCTCGCCTCGGACCCCGATCT
>DATAAL010000358.1:0-1606 GCA_036260145.1 Longimicrobiaceae bacterium
CCGGCGCGGCTCCCGACCCGGCACCCGCGGCGCTTAGCGCCGAGGACCGGGAGGTGCTCGCCGCCGCGCTGGCGGAGATGGACCGCTCGCCCGGGGAGGAGCCGTGACGCTGCTGGTGCTGTCGGTGCTCCTGGCGCTGGCCGCCGGGGCGTTCGTGGTGCACCCGGTGTGGGCGCGCCGCGCGGCCGTGCCGGGGGACGTGGCCTCCGGGGCGGCGCTGGACGCCGAGGCGCGCCGGCGCGTGGCGCTCGCCTCCCTCAGGGAGGTGGAGTACGACTACGCCGCCGGGAAGCTGGACGAGGCGGACTACCGCGCCCTGCGCGACCGCCTCTCCGCCGAGGCGGTGAGGGCGATCCGCGCCGCCGAGCGGCTGCGCGGGATCGGCGAGGCCGCGGTGGCGGCGCCGGCCGGGCCGGAGGCGCACGGGTGCGGCTTTGTGAACCCGGCGCGGAGCCGCTTCTGCGCGGGGTGCGGGGCGCGCCTGGCTTGAGCGCCCCGGCCGCCGCTCCGGCGATCGAGGCGCGGGGGGTGGAGAAGTGGTACGGTCCCCTCCCGGCGGTGCGCGGCGTCTCGTTCGAGCTGCGGGCGGGGGAGTTCCTGGCCCTCTTCGGGCCCAACGGGGCGGGGAAGACCACCCTGCTGAAGATCCTGGCCGGGATCGTCCGGCCCACGCGCGGCGAGGTGCGGGTGGCGGGGGAGGCGGTGCGGGGCGGGGACGGGGAGTGGCGGCGCCGGATCGGCGTGCTCTCGCACCAGACCTTCCTGTACGCGGGGCTCACCGCGGCCGAGAACCTGGAGTTCTACGCCCGCCTCTACACGCTGGACCGGCGGCGCGAGCGGGTGGAGGCGGGGCTGCGGGACGTGGGGCTCTGGGAGCGGCGCGGCGACCGGGTGCGGGGGTTCTCCCGGGGGATGCAGCAGCGGCTGGCGCTGGCGCGGACCCTCCTGCACGACCCCCGGGTGGTGCTCCTGGACGAGCCGTACACCGGGCTGGACCCCCACGCCGCGGCGATGCTCCGGGGGACGCTGGAGCGCCTCCGCGACGGGACCCGCACCGTGGTGCTGGTGACACACAACCTCTCCCGGGGGCTGGAGCTGGCCGACCGGGTGGTGGTGCAGGCGGGGGGGCGGTGGGTCTCCGACGAGCCCCGCGCCGCGGTGGACGCGGCGCGCTGGGAGCGGACCTACACCGAGCGCGTGGCGGGCGCGGCGTAATGGGCGGCTTCCTGGGGCAGGTCCTGGCCGTGGCGCGCAAGGACCTGGTGCTGGAGCTGCGCTCCCGGGAGCGCCTGGTGGTCTCCGGGACCTTCGCGGTGCTGGTGGCGGTGGTGTTCAGCTTCGCGCTGGACCCCACCGTGCGGGCGCGGAGCTTCGCCGCGGCGATGATCTGGGTGACCATCCTCTTCGCGGGGATGCTGGGGCTGGGACGCTCCTTCGCCCTGGAGCGGGAGCAGGACGCCCTGGCCGGGGTGCTCCTGGCGCCGGTGGACCGGGGGGCGGTCTTCCTGGGGAAGTTCCTCGCCAACCTGGCCGTCCTGCTGGCGGTGGAGGCGGTGGTCTTCCCGGTGTACGCGCTCTTCTTCGGGCTGGCGTTCACCGGGTCGCT
>DATAAL010000359.1:0-3151 GCA_036260145.1 Longimicrobiaceae bacterium
CTCCACTGAGCCGCCGCTGGCCGCTCGCCGACCGCTCCCGGAGAACCGTTCCCCTACAGGCTCCCGGCGCCGGTCCCGGGCTCCTTGAACAAAGGATTGCAGGGCCGGCTGCGCGGCCTGCAATCCATGTTTACGTTAGGCGGGAATCAGCCAGGCCCCCGGCGGAACACCAAACTGCGTGTGGGCCTGCTCAACTGCTTCCTCGAACGTCGCGTGCCACGTGTCGCCGCCAGCGAAGTGCGGGTGATCGGATGTGCACACCAGCACAAACGCTCCGTCCTCCTCGAGGATCTGCAGGTCCAGAACCGCGGTCGCCGAGAGTGGCTCCGCTGCGGTCGGCGGGAGCCACCCAGTGTGGTGTGTGCCGCCGAACGTAACCTGATGGCCGGAGACTTGTCTGACCACTCGCATGAAATCTGGTGAGCCTGACGCCCCTGAAGTTCAGGCGCGGACGGCAGAAAGGGCACGTGTCTGCGACGAGCACGGGTGCCGGCGGTGCACCTCATTCCTGCGATGGAGGAATGCCCGGCCCTCTGTCGCCTGCAACGCCTTCGTCAGGCGGCACGGACCCGGAGGGTCCTGCTGCTCCTACGCGGCTGTGGCAGCCTGCAGCAGAGACCATACGCGCTCTTGCTCCGGGCTCAGAGGTGCAGATAGCGCAGATGGACCTGCACTACGTCGCCCTCCCTCTTACCCTGCCGCGCGAGTTTGGGCACGGGCAGAAGCGTACGACCAGATCGCTCTCGCCAGACGCTGGTTCTCCACATGTGACCGTCCACCGTGGCCAGGACCGGAGCTCGTCCCCACGCCTCGGTGGTTGAGGGCCCGCATTCCTCCGGGACAGGGGCGAACGTCCAGCCGCCCTTTCCCGGAGTGCGGAAGAGCGTGGACGAGAACTCGACCTCATAGCTCATGGCAGTCGCCGGAATCCGTGAGCAAGGGAGCGGCAACGATGCTGCCTTGTAGCTGCACCTGGAGGCGGTCGAGCGCAAGGAGAGGCTCGGACGCGGCCTGCCGAGCGCCCGCCTAACACGGCAGCCGCGGGAGGGATCACCTGCGGCTGCCGCGATGCTTGTCCAGCGGCCTAACGCTCGAGATCACCTGCCCGGTCCGCGCCGCGACGCGGCGCGGATCGCGTCAGGTGCTCTCGTGTTAGCCTGCATATCGCCAGACCAACCACGGTGTTGCCATTCACTCGGTGTCTTCATACAGATTGGAGATCGCTCGTTCTCGCGCTATCCGGTCACATCCATTCAAGACCAAGAGATTCATGAACGGCGGCGGAACGGGTGTACCATCCAAGTCGACCAGGACTATTCTCCTTGGCACTCGCTCTTTCATCTTGAGCTGGCGAGCGTGTTCCAGCTCGCCGGTACACCACTCGCTTTTCGAGTAATCCTGCGAGTGCAAGGCCACAAAGGTATCCACTGACGCGATCGCAGACGCCACCTCTCTGGACAGGCTCGCCGCCGGGCGGATACGACTCTCGTCTCGCAGGACAACACAGTGACGTCTACGCAATAAAACTTCGAGGTGGTCAGCAATCGACGCTTGTTCGTGAGCATAGCTCAGGAAGTATGAATTGCCCCGCATTTCGAATGAATATTTCACGCCAGGGCGCCGCCAGTGCCATGAGCCGGATTGAACTCTGTTGCGCATGTCGAAGCCGATCCACTTGCCAGCCATGGTTGTCTGTGCCGGGTGTAGTGCAAGCTGAAACGCACCGACAAAGCTCCGCCCACCGCGCCGATCCTCGTATGTTCCAGTCAGGAAGATACCGCTCACGAGTCGGCAGGAGAGCCGGTATTCCGCATCTCCCCACGAAAACGAGCCGGTGATCGTCTCGCTCTCACAAACAAGCCGGATACTAAACTCTTCGCGGCGGCTGAGCGGTTCGTCGTGCTTGCCCCAGACGCCGTACCATTCGCCCGCTACATTCATCAGCTTCTCCTGACGTGGTAATGGTGCTGGCTAACGCCCCAAGGGTCAGTGGGGCGGGGCCGTCGCGCAAGACTTTCATCCCGCGCGAAAGCATGCAAGGCCCCGCATCCCCTGCAGCCGATTGTTCAAGTAAGCCGCTGCGCGCCTCTGGCCAGGAGCACGCCGTCGCCACCATCGAGCGCCTGATGGAGTAGCCGCGGGCCTTCGCCATGCCCACCGTCGCGGACGTGGTGCGGCGCTACGGGCCCGCCTACCTCCAGCGCTTTGGCGATGCCGTGCCGGCCCGGCACCGCAAGGTACTGCGCGCCATCGCGGCCTGCCGCACGGGCGAGCTCGGCACCGTCGTCTTCGCCTGCTCCGCCTGCGGCCACCGGCACCACATGGGCCGCTCCTGTGAGGACCGCCACTGTCCCGCCTGCCAGCAGGACCGGACCCGCGCCTGGCTCGCCAAGGAGAGTGCGCGGCTGCTGCCCTGTCCCTACTTTCTGCTCACCTTCACCCCGCCGGCCGAACTGCGCCGCTTCGTCCGCGCGCATCAGGAGGTCTGCTACGCTGCGCTCTTCGAGGCCTCCAGCAGCGCCATCCGCCGCCTGGCCGCCGACCCCCGCTTCGTCGGCACCGACTCGCCCGGCTTCTTCGGCGTCCTCCACACCTGGGGGCGCACCCTGGAGTACCACCCCCACGTCCACTACGTGGTCCCCGGTGGCGGGCCCAGCCCCGACGGCTCGCGCTGGCTCCCGTCCCGGGCGGACTTCTTCGTCCCGGTGAAGGCGCTGTCGAAGATCTACCGTGCGATCTTCCGGGAGGCGATCGAGAGGGCGGGGCTCCTGGATCTTGTCGATCCGGCGGTGTGGCGCAAGGACTGGGTCGTCCACTCGCAGGCGGCGGGCGACGGCCGCGCATCGCTCCGCTACCTCGCGGCTTACGTCTTCCGCGTCGCCATCGGCGACCACCGCATCCGCTCGTGCGAGGACGGGCGCGTCACCTTCACCTGGCGCCGGAGCGGATCGCGACGCCCGCGCTCGATGACGCTGGACGCGGACGAGTTCCTCCGCCGCTTCCTCCAGCACGTCCTGCCGCGAGGCTTCCAGAAGGTGCGCTACTACGGCTTCGCCAGCCCCAACGCGAGGCCCTCGCTGGAGGCGGTCCGCTGGCTGGCGACGCCCCACGCGGGCGCGCGCTTCGTGCTGAACGCGGAACAGAAGACGGC
>DATAAL010000360.1:0-5624 GCA_036260145.1 Longimicrobiaceae bacterium
CGCGCGAAGCGCCGCCGCCATCTCCTCCGGGAGAGTGGCGGCGCGCACGTACGCCACCCGGGCGCCGGGGCGCTCCGCGAGCGCGGCCCGGCCGATGGCTCCCAGCAGCTCCGTCGCGTCGCGCCCCCGCGGCGCGTGGACGAAGAGAGGGTTGTTCCCGGCCACGGGGCGGCCCAGGGCGCGCCGGGCGGCGCGCACCGCCAGCGACTCGTCGCCCAGCCGGCCCGCCACTTCTTCGAGCGTCTTCCCCGCCGGCGGGGCCGCGAGCGGGACCGCCGCGGCCCGGGCCGCGGTCAGCAGCGCCTCCGCGTCCTCCACCCGGTCGGGGTCGTGGAAGAGGGGGGACGATGCGGCCTCCGGGTCGAGCGCCCGCACCCCGGCTTCCGCGACGCGCAGGCGCTCCACGTCCGCCGCGAAGCCGGCGAGCAGCGCCTCCACGTCGGGGACCGATTCCGACTCCAGCGCCTCCTCCAGCCGCCGGGTGCGGACCCCCTCCCCCTCCCAGCGCAGGATCGCCTCCCCCAGCGCGCGGCGCCACGGGGCCGACTCCACCATCTGCGCCACCGTGGAGGAGATGTCCAGGAGGAAGGTGCTGAACTCGTCCTCCGGGGCAGCGCCTCCCGGCTGCATCCCCAGGAACGGCGCCACCTCCTCCGGCGCCACCTCGCGCGCCTCCGTCTCCTGGAGGGCCAGGAGGCGGTTCAGCCCCCCCTGCAGCTCGCGGACGCTGCTCCAGGTGAGGCGAGCCAGGGCGTCGGTCACCGCCGGCCCCAGCACCACGCCGCGCTCCTCCGCCTTGCGGCGCAGGATGGCGATCCGGGTCTCCACCTCCGGGGGAGCCAGGTCCACGATCAACCCCCCGGAGAGGCGGGAGACCAGCCGTGCGTCCAGCCCGTCGATCTCCTGCGGCGCCCGGTCGGAGGCCAGCACCACCTGCGCTCCGGCGCGCACCATCTCGTCCCAGACGCGGAGCAGCTCCTCCTGCGACCGCACCTTCCCGGCAAGGAACTGGATGTCGTCCAGGAGGAGGAGGTCCACGCTCCGGCATTCCTCCCGGAACGCCTCGATCGCGCCGGCGGCGAGGGCCGCGTTGACGCGGTCCACCAGCCGCCCCAGCGTCTCGTACTCCACCCTCAGCTCCGGCCGCACCGAGAGCGCCAGGTGCCCCACCGCGTTGAGGAGGTGCGTCTTCCCCAGCCCCGGACCGCTGTGGATCACCAGCGGGTTGTAGCTCGTCCCGGGCGACTCGGCGGCGCGGCGCGCGGCGGCCGCGGCCAGGCGGTTGCTCGGCCCCACGACGAAGCTGTCGAAGGTGAAGCGGGGGTCCAGCGTGGAGGTCATCGCAGCGAGGTCAGCGGACGGCCGTCGTCAGGGGACGGTTGAAGCGCTGCGACAGGCGGCGGAGGACGTGCTCGCTGATCCCGCGCAGGGTGTCGAACACTCCGCTCCCCGCCAGGGCGCGGGCCTCGTAGCGGGGGAGGCCGCGGTAGTTGAGGAGGTCGTCCATCTCCTCCACCGAGAGCACGTCCGGGAGGTCGCGCTTGTTGTACTGGAGGACCAGGGGGATGGTGCGCGGGTCGGTCCCCTGCTCCAGGAGGTTCACCTGGAGGTTGCGGAACGATTCCAGGTTCTCGTCCTGCTGCATCCGCTGCGAGTCGGCCACGAACACCACCCCGTCCGCGCCCTGCAGGACCAGCTTGCGCGTGGCGTCGTAGTACACCTGCCCCGGGACGGTGTAGAGCTGGAAGCGCGTCTGGAACCCCGAGATCGACCCGAGGTCCAGGGGGAGGAAGTCGAAGAAGAGCGTCCGGTCGGTTTCGGTGGCGAGCGAGATCATCCGTCCCTTGCGGTCGTCCGGGACCTGGGAGTGGATGTACTGCAGGTTCGTCGTCTTCCCCGACCTCCCGGGGCCGTAGTAGACGATCTTGCAGGTGATCTCTCGCGTCGAGTAGTTGACCAGCGACATTTGCTCACCGGGATCCGAAGATGTGGTCCAGCCCGGCCTCCAGGTCGCGCTCGAAACCGGCCGCGTCGGCGGTGGGGCGCGTGTCCCGCCACCCCGGGAGGCCGGCGATCTCCCGCACCAGGGCGTCGAAGAAGACGCGCACCAGCCCGATGGAGGAGTCCTCGCCGAACACGGCCACCAGGATCAGCTCCTCCGCCGGGGTCCGGAAGGAGCCGATGAACACCTGGCCGGTGCCGCCTCCCTGGTGGAGGTGCTGGAATCGGTCCTGCCGGAGCAGCCCGGCGAGGGCCCGCGAAGAGGCGTGGATCCCTGCCCCCAGCGCCGCCACCCCCATCACGTCCACCGCCCGGGCGAAGCCCCGCTGGGCGAGGACCTGTCCGCTCTCGTTGATCAGCAGCACCAGCCGTACCCCGGTCTCCCGGGCGAAGCGCTCCACCGGCCCCGCCAGGTCCCCCACGAAGCGCTCCAGGTCGCCACGCCTCATCCCAGCGCCCCGGCTACGCGGGCGGCCTCCAGACGGATGAGCCCCACGTTCACCCACCGCTCCGCCACTACCACCAAGAGGAGGTCCCCCATCTCCGCGGGCGCCGCCGCGAACAGGAATCCCTCCTCCCCTTCCACCTGGACGAAGGATGCGCTCCCGAACTCCGCCGCGGACACCGAGCGCCGCGCGCGCCGGAAGAGCGAGGCCACCAGCGCCGCCACGGCCGGTCCGGGAACGCCGATCATCAGGTCGGCCTCCACCACCAGCCCGTCCTCGGCGGCCACCACCATGGAGCCGCGTACCCCGGGGATCCGGCTGATCCCCGCGAGCTGCTCGGCGAAGGCGCTCACGGGCTCCCCCCTGCCGGCCGCAGCAGCCGCTCCGCCACCCCGCGGGCGCGGGCGGCCACGCGCAGCACCCACCCCGTCGGGACCTCCCGCCGCGCCGCCACGGCGAGGAGGCTGTCCTCCACCGGCGCGATCCGCACCACCGCCTCGGCGGTCTCCACCAGCATTCCCTGCCAGCGTCCCAGCCCCAGGTGGCGGAGGGCCCGCTCCGCCTCCCCGGAGGCTCCGTGCAGCGCCGCCGCCACCTCGGGCGCCCGGTCCGACCCGTCCACCCGCATCTCCCCCGCCACCACCAGCCCCTGCCCGTCCAGGAGGAGGGCGCCCACGACCCCCCGCTCCTCCACCAGCGCCCGGAACTCGCCCTGCGCGGTCTCCCAGCGGGAGGCGGGGCGCCCGGCTCCCCCTGCGGCGGGGGCGGGAGCCGGCACCGCCGGGGGATCCGGTGCCGGCGCAGCGGGTGCGGGCCCCGGTGCAGCCTCCGGAGCCGGGACGGGGGTTCGGGAGCCGGTCCCGGCGCGGATGCGCGCCAGCGCCTCGCCCACCTGGTGGTCCCCGGGATCCGCCGCCGCGGCGAGCTCCAGGTGGCGCAGCGCGCTCCCCCACTCCCCTCGCTCCGCGCAGAACAGGCCGATTTCCCGGCGCGCCCCCACGTGCTCGGGGTCCAGGGAGAGCGCCATGTCCCACTCGTCGAACGCCTTGACCGTCTCCCCGCCCTCCCGGTACAGGAGCCCCAGCAGGTAATGGGCCTCCACGTTGGTGGGGTGGCGCTCCAGCCCCCGGAGGCAGAGACGGAGCGCCGCGTTGCGCCTCCCGGCGTCGCGGTACACACGGGCCAGGGGGAGGAAGGCGAGGGTGCCGG
This sequence comes from Longimicrobiaceae bacterium, assembly GCA_036260145.1. Taxonomy (GTDB): domain Bacteria; phylum Gemmatimonadota; class Gemmatimonadetes; order Longimicrobiales; family Longimicrobiaceae; genus JAFAYN01. The sequence continues at coordinate 3,657 of DATAAL010000360.1, forward strand.
GGTCGCGCGCCACCTCCTCGCTCCACTGCAGCACCTGCGCCGGGGTGGGGGCGGAGCTCATTCAGCCTCCTCGTCCAGCGCGGCCAGCAGCGCGGAGGCCGCCTCGCGCGCCTGCTGCACCGTGCTCCGGCGCGCGGGGTCCGGGTCTTCGAGGCGCAGGTAGGTCGCCCACGCCTCCTCCGCCCGGAGAAGGTTCCCCATCCGCGCCGCGGCGAAGCCCAGGTGGTAGTGGGCGGCGGAGAAGAGCGGGTCGAGCGAGATCACCCGGTCCAGCGCCCCCGCGGCCTCCTGCCAGTGCCCCAGGCCGGCGTGCGCCCGCGCCGCCAGCACGTGCACCTCCGGGCGGTCGGGGTGGCTCCGCGTGAGGTCTCCCAGGAGCCGGAGGGCGCGCGCGGGGTTCCGGTCGCGGAGCGCCGCGTGCGCCTCTGCCAGCCCCTCGAAGAGGGAGCTGTCGCCGACCGCCACCCCCTCTTCGTCCGGTCGCTCGTCCACCAGGTCCACCACCCCCGTGGAGATCAGCCCGTAGACGATCTTGGCGATGTCGAAGTCGCTCCGCCCCAGGTCGGCGGAGATCTCCCTCAGCGACCGGGCCCCGTCGATCTCCGCCAGGACCTCCCACTCGGTGGGGTGCAGGTCGAGCGTCCCCCCGTCAGCGGACTCCCCGGTGAGCGCCGGGACCACCTCCATGTGGGGGATCTTAGCCTCCAGGGTGCTCCACTCGTCGATCCTCCGCGCCGCCTCCATCAGGAGCGACTCGGTGGGGATACGCACCGTCACCCCCTCCTGGGAGGGCGCTGCCTCCTCGAAGCGGAAGTACCCGTCCTTCCACTGGATCAGCTCGAAGACCGATTCCTCGATCTGGAAGCGGAGCTGGCGCTTCAGGTCGGTCTCGGAGACGGCCCCCATCTCCACCAGGATCGCCCCGATCTTGCGCCGGGGGTCCTGGCGCTGGATGGCGACGGCCCGGTTCACCTGGGCCTCGGTGACCTTCCCCGCCAGCATCAGGAGGCGGTCGATCCGTCCGGCGCTCCCGGCGAGCCGTGCCCCCACGATGGCCCCCCGCTCGAAGCGCACCGTCCCCTTCCGGCTCCCGGTCTCGCTGGTGATGGTGAGCACGCCCGTCTTGCGCGACAGGTCCAGGAGCTGGAACACATCGCTCAGGGCAAGCTCGCGGATCGGGCCCTCGATCGCCATAGGTCAGGCGGAATGCACCTGGGCGGTGTCGGCCGTCCGGAAGATGCGCGCGAACTCCATCGCCATGGCGATGTTCTCCCGCGCCCGCTCCGCGAACTCCCCGTCGACGCCCGAGTCGATCACGCGGCGCCAGTGCTCGATGGCCTCGCGGAAGCGGCGCTCCTCGCCCGACACGACGCCCAGGTAGAAGGAGGCCGCCGCGTGCCGCGGGTCGAAGCGGAGGACACGTCCCAGGGCCTGGCGGGCGTCGGCGTGCCGTCCCTCGTCCATGAGCACGCGTCCCAGGAGGATCAGGGCGTCGAAGTGGTACGGGTCCGCCGCGAGGAGGTCCACCAGGGAGGCGACCGCCTCGCGGAGACGGCCGGCCCGCCAGAGCGACTGGGCCTGGAGGAGGACCGCCTCCGGGTAGGTGGGGAGGATCTCCAGCGCGGCTTCCGCCTCCGCCGCCGCTTCGTCGGGGTGCCCGCTCTCCAGGAGGAGGCGTCCCAGCTCCAGCCGCGCCCCCACGAACTCCGGGTCGAGCCGCACCGCCTCGCGGAGAGCGGCCTCGGCGTCCGCGCGACGCCCGGCGAGCGCCGCCGCGCGCCCCAGGTTGCGGAGGGCGGCCACATCGCCCGGCGCCAGCTCGCGCACCTGCGCGAAGACCTCCGCCGCACGCTCTCCCTCCCCCTGGCGGAGAAGGATCTCCCCCAGCACCCGCAGGTTCTCCAGGTCGGCCGGGTCGTGCTCCCGCACCGCCTCCGCGGTCGCGCGCGCCTCGTCGGGGCGCCCGAG
>DATAAL010000361.1:0-2500 GCA_036260145.1 Longimicrobiaceae bacterium
CCTGGACGGTGGTACGGACGACGTTGTTGTGCGGCTGCTGTGCCGTCAGCGTGCTGCCGCCGGTCTGGACGTGGAAGCGCATGGCCATCGCGCGCGGGTCGGTGGCGCCGAACCGGTCGCGCGCGATGTGGGCCCAGCGGCGGCGCGCCACGCGGAACTTGGCGACCTCCTCGAACAGGTCGTTGTGCGAGGCGAAGAAGAAGGAGAGCCGCGGGGCGAAGCGGTCGATCTCCAGCCCCGCCCCCAGCGCGCGCTCCACGTACTCCACCGCGTCCGCGAAGGTGAAGGCGACCTCCTGCGCCGCGGTGGCGCCCGCCTCGCGGATGTGGTAGCCGGAGATGGAGATGGTGTTCCAGCGCGGCACCTCCGCGTTGCAGAAGGCGAAGATGTCGGTGATCAGGCGGAGGCTCGGCTCCACCGGGTAGATGTACGTCCCGCGGGCGATGTACTCCTTGAGGATGTCGTTCTGGATCGTCCCGGAGAGCTTCGCGCGCGGGATCCCCCGCTCGTCCGCCACCGCGACGTACAGCGCCAGCAGGACGGAGGCGGTGGCGTTGATGGTCATGGAGGTGGAGACGCGGTCCAGCGGGATCCCGTCCAGGAGCTTCCGCATGTCCGCCAGGGTGTCGATCGCCACCCCCACGCGCCCTACCTCGCCGTGCGCCATGGGGTGGTCGGAGTCGTACCCCATCTGCGTGGGGAGGTCGAACGCGGTGGAGAGCCCCGTCTGCCCGGCCTCCAGGAGGAGCTTGAAGCGCGCGTTGGTCTCCTCCGCGGTGCCGAATCCCGCATACTGCCGCATGGTCCAGAAGCGCCCGCGGTACATGGTGGGCTGGATCCCGCGGGTGAAGGGGTACTCGCCCGGATAGCCGAGGTCGCGCTCGTAGTCCAGCTCCGCCACGTCCTCGGGGGTGTAGAGCCGGTCGACTTCCACCCCGCTGGTGGACTCGAAGCGCGGGCGGCGCTCCGGGTGCCTGGCCAGCACGGGGGCGACGGCGCGCTCCATCCACGCCGCCTTGCCGTTCTGTACGGAACCCGTGGTCCCTGAATCCTCCCCGATGTTGGGCACCACCTGCGTGTCGCTCATGTCGAAAGACCGTGCGTGAGTGCGAGAGTGCTCGAGTGCGGTCCCGTGGCCGCCACCGGGCGCAAAGATAACGCCGACGGACGCGCGCGGCATCCGTCGGCGTGATCCGGCTCCCGGCGGCGCCGGCTTCAGTTCAGGCCGTCGATGTCACGCGCGGCTCGCTCCAGGATCTCCTGCACGCGGCGGACCCACTGCACGTCGCCCTGGTGGCGCACCCCGGCGCGGAAGGTGGCGCGGCCCAGGTCGGCGAACGCTCGCCCGAGACCGGCCATGGCGGGCCCGAAGAACAGGGACGCCATCTCGTCCACCCTCCCGAAGATGTCGTCCACAGTGGAGCGGTTCTCCTCCAGGTGCCGCCGCCCCTCCTCGGTGATCTCGTAGACCTTGCGGTTCCCCTCCTCCGTCCGCGCCGCGGCGTACCCCAGGTCCTCCAGCAGCGCCAGGGTGGGGTACACCGTCCCGGGGCTCGGCGAGTAGGCGCCGCCCATCCGGTCCTCCAGCTCCTTGATGATCTCGTAGCCGTGGCGGGGCTTCTCGGCCAGCAGACTCAGGATCACCAGCTTGAGGTCGCCGTGGCCGAACACCCGCCCCCGTCCAGGGCCCGGTCCCCACGGCCCGCCCGGTCCGAATCCACCCATCCCCCCGGGACCGAACGCGAACGCTCCCCAGGCACCGCGGCGCCCCCGCGGACCGCAATGGAATGCATGGAACATCGCTACCTCCTGGTTGTCGGAGTACGGCACGCGGCTGCGTGCCTGGTGAGATATAACTCACGATATATCGCGGCGTCAAGATATATCTTACGACTGTATCGCAATGAGGCCTCCAGCGCGAAAAGCCCTTCCCCGGGCCCACAAGAGTGGTGCGCTTTGCGTCAAAATTGTTGACACGTTTCCCGATCGCCGCCTAATATAGCCTGCCCCACCCGCACCATGATGACATTTCGCTCCTCCTGCCGCGTCTCCCATGCCCGTACCAGAAGATTTCACCTTCTATGCATCTCCCGGCGAGTTTCCCCCGTTGAGCAACGCGGAAACGAAGTCCTCCAGGGAGGTAATCGCGGGGGGAAACGGCGCGCCCGAGGAAAGCATGGGCTCGCGGGCCCTGACGATCCACGTCAGGATTCGTTCAGGGGAGGAAACGTCGCAGACCATCAAGGCCGTTACGGCTCGTGCACTCGTCTGTCGGTGCTTCGCGGGGCGCCATCTGAGCGTCACCTGCCGCAAGATTTCCGGGGACGAGTCAGCTGAGGAGCAGCCGGACCAGGCATTCCCCTGGCCCGGGATCAAGTCGCTCCCGTCCTATGGAACCCTCCCGCTGGATGAACCGCCCACCAGCGAGAAGGCGCAGCGAATCGCCAAAAGCACGGACGCGTTGGTCAAGGAGCTCTGGACGAGGCTGGAAATCGAGAAA
>DATAAL010000362.1:0-3906 GCA_036260145.1 Longimicrobiaceae bacterium
GCACGAGACCAACTCCTTTCGGAGTACAAGGCGGCCTCTCGCAGCAAGATCCGGAGCGTCTACAGCGACGGGTATAATCTTGGCTACCTCGGCCAACCCGACATCGATGAAGAGGAGCTGTCGAGTCCCCACCGCGCGCTCCGGCGCGCGGTGCGCCTGGCGCAGCTCCGGCGATATGTCGGTGCCGAGCACGAGGAGGACTCGCCGACTCCGCCCGATGGAGACAGCGGCAGTGGGCGCCCACCGTCGGCCTCGGAAAGCGCGAAGACGGAAGCCGGCGAGGCGGCCTGGCACCCTTCAACCGCTACTACCACACACAAGGTCCGTCTGACTCCGGGCATTCCCGTATTCAGCGCAGAGGAACCGGTCTCAGAGCAGCTGGATACCGGCGCGCCTAACATGGCCATCGACTCCGAAGCCGACACGGAAGGAGCCACGTATAGTGGGGTGGAGGCTGAAACCGGCGAGGTACCGGTCGCCGAAGCCGACGAGGAGCAGTCGTCCGCACCCGCCTCGTCGGCTGCGGAGGTGGACCAGCCCGAGCCTACCGCCTCGCCCGAGCAGTCGCCCGAATCCACTTTGATCAAACCCTCCTTAGAGATGCGGCCGGAGGAGGGGAGCAGGGACGCAGGAGATGGGGAGGTCAGGGACGTTGAAGACTAGAGCACGACGCACCAGGCTCTTTCTGGGTTGTCCCTTGCTCCTGGTGCTGCTTGGCGCCAGGTGCTATGCGGACGCAACGGTGCCGGGCAGCGCCGCCTGCACCCACGGTAACCATGTCGTGCTGTTCGTGGATCAAAGCACCAGCACGCGGCAGGTCTCGCTCCCCGCAGAGCTGCGCGACTCACTGACCAACATCCCCGAGAGGTACCTAAGCTGTAGCGGGGACCAGCTCCATGCCTTTGTGATACACGGCCGCACCCGCGGCAAAGCCGTGCGAATTGACCTGTCGAATCTGCTCCCGCCTATGCCGCACCCCGAGGGGAGAAGTCGGAGCGATTACGTAGCGGACAGTGTCGAGTACGCGAAGAAGGCAGCCGAGTTCACGGGATGGGCTTCCGAGCAGATCTCCACCTTTGTAGCCGGTGAACACAGCATGCCCATCGTGGACAACCGGACGGATCTGCTGGGTACTCTCGAAGTGGCGAGCGATGAGCTGGCGAATGCTCCGCCCAACGCGGAGAAGCGGATCTTCTATCTAAGCGACATGTTCGAGAGCATGTACGGCGCCGGGCGACGCGACTTTGACATGAACCCGCCTACGTCCTTGCAGGTGGCCGCGGATTGGGCCCGGCAGGACTCAGCCGCGGTACTAACGAACATGAGGATCAATCCGGACCATCTCAGGGGAGCTAGCGTACGCATCTATTCCCGCCCGTGGGGCAACCGGGAGGGATCCGAGTACGTACGTGAGTACTGGCATGTGATGTTCTCCCTCGTGGGCATTCCCCGGGAGCGGGTCCAGTTCTATTGACCACTCCACCGGGTACGCTGTCTGCGCCTCCCGGCAACATCGGACGTCGGCATCACATCCGGAATCGGCTCCATGAACATTACCCCCGATCTTACCTCTATTCAGTCACTCGTATTGATCGCAGTGATTCTGGTCATTTGGGTCGCGGCGGGCCTTCTGCAATTCGATGACAAAAGGCACAAGAATCGCCGTCACGCCGTGGTCGATGGCACCCGGCAGTTCGTGCAACGGGAGATTCTCTGGAGAGCGCTGTTCGCGATGCTGGCGATGCTGGCCCTGAGCACGGGTCTGCCCAAGAAGGTCATGAACCTCTTCCCATCAGGGCGGGATGACACCACTGTCATTCCTGGGCGCACTGACCCTCCGGATGAAGCTACGAGCAAGAACTGGCCCAGGATGCCACTCGCGATTCCGGTACCGTCCTGGAGGGTAAGAGCGCCGGACTGCCCGCCCATCGAAACCGGGCTGGTTATCGACCGAAGCGGGAGCATCGATACGAGCGGGGCCGAGAAGCCGGACACTCAGAACCTCAAGCCGTTCGCTGAGCTCCTCAAACGTTGTGGCGGCAAGTTGTGGGTTAGCATTGTAGGAGGTGGAAAGCGGGCGACGGGCGTGGGCATTCCCGCACCCCCTCTTCCCGCGGACCGCTCCTACATCGAAGATCACGACTGGACTATTGGAAGGATCCGCGAGGAGCACGCGAGACTGGATGCCGAAGATTCCCTCGCTCACACCCAGTGGGCCCTGGCCGCACAGGACTCGATGAACCGCTTCTGGACGCGGCTGGAGGGGCTTCTGGAAGCTCCCGTGGACCGGTCGAGGTCGCCCATCTGCGATGCGGTGTGCGATATGGATCACGATCTCCTGGGACACGATCCGGAGGTTAGGCGGGAAAATCCACGCTGGATGGTTCTCATTTCCGACGGGAACGACAACGTTCGCAGCGGCAGCTGTGAGCCGGTGCGCGAGCCGACCCGAGTAGTGCTGGTGAAAAACAACGATGACCCGGCCGACCTGTCTCGCCTCCGCCCGGTGATCGTCCACTCCATTCAGGAAGCGGCCGACACCATCCTTAGCGGATCGGTGCGCGCGCCCCGCTCCCCATGGCAACGCCTCTGGTCGACGAGCCGCATCAGGATCAGGAGCCTGATCGGCCCCCACTGTCCCCGGGACAGGACCTGACTGTGGTCCGCTCGCTTCCCCAGAAGTTCCCTCCGAAAGATCCCCCTACTCCGTTTCCGTGTTCCCGCCGCGTGGGGCACCATCCAGCCGACCGGTTCGAAGGTGCATCGTGACCACGTCCCTCCTGCACACGCGACAACCGTCCACTGGTACCCTCCAGACGGATCCGGTCAGCCGCTCAGGAAGTTGCTCACGTACCACCCCGTGATCGCCTCCCCCCACGGCTCCGTGACCGCCGCACCCAGAGCCAGGAAGATCCCGAACGGCACCAGCTTCCCCGTCTTCCAGCTGATCGGCGCGAACACCAGCGTCCCCAGCAGAGCCCCCAGGAACAGCGTCAGCAGCACTCCCTGCCAGCCGAGGAACGCCCCCACCATGGCCATCATCTTGATGTCGCCGCCCCCCATCGCCGGCTTCTTGAACACCCACTCCCCCACCACCGCCACCGCGTAGAGCAGCCCGAAGCCGACCGCCGCCCCGGCGAAGGAGCGGACCACGGAGATCCCCTCCGGCGCGAAGGAGAGCAGCAGCCCCATGGCCAGCCCGCCCAGCGAGAACTCGTCGGGGATGATGTAGGTGCGCGCGTCCGTGAGCGCGATCCCCAGGAGCAGGGTGAAGAAGACGGCCGCCGAGAGCGCCTGCCAGGAGAGACCGAAGCGGACCGCGGCCGCGAGCCACAGGAGCGCGGTGGTGAGCTCCACCAGCGGGTACTGGATGGAGATGCGCGTCCCGCACCCCCGGCAGCGCCCGCGAAGCAGGATCCAGCTCAGGACGGGGACGTTGTCGCGCCACCCGATCTGGTGCCCGCACTCCGGGCAGCGGGAGCGGGGGGACACCACCGACTCCCCTTCCGGGAGCCGGTAGATGCACACGTTCAGGAAGGAGCCGACGGCGGCGCCGAGAACCGCGGCGTAGATCCAGAGAAGGACGTCAGGCATCAGGTTCGTCAGCGAAGGAGCTCGTACAGAAGGATCGCGGCCGCGGAGGTGACGTTGAGCGACTCGGCCCGGCCGCGCAGGGGGATCCCGACCTCCCTGTCGGCGCGGGCCCGGGTGGCGTCCGACACCCCCGCTCCCTCGTTCCCCACCACCAGCGCCGCGCGCCCGGGGCAGTCGGGGCCGAGGGGGGGCGCACCCACCACCGCGGCCACCACCGGTACTCCGGCCGTGTCCAGCCACGGCCCGGCCTCGTCCCAGTCGGCGGCCACGATGGGAAGCCGGAACGATGATCCCATCGCCGCGCGGACCGAC
>DATAAL010000363.1:0-5155 GCA_036260145.1 Longimicrobiaceae bacterium
CTGAAGAGTGGGGCCGAATGAGAGCTCTCGTAGAATCGGTCCACGAAAGTCTTGGGCACGAGATTGCCCGGAATCTCACCGCAATACCGGAAGTCCAGACCCTACCGGATGGGTTGTACACGATTGACTATTCCGCTCCCGCAGGTCGAAGACTGATCAGCATCGAAGATTGAGCGCTCGGATCGGAGCACCGCTCCTAACCCATCGATCATGGGTGTTTAGCACGGCTATCTAGGAACGAACAAGCCACGCAAGCCCCCGTTCCGCAGGTAGTTACCTGCCTAACGATTGCGCTGCAGGCGACAGTTGGCCGGCTATCCTTGCTGCCAAGTGTGCCACCAAGAACGCCCGCTCGCCTGTTGAACTTGCGGCGCCGCCAACCGCGCCTGAGCTTGGGGGCGTTAGACCGCGACAGACATCGAAATGGCAGACACTCCACGACCGCTGGACTCCCGCGTGGCTGAGTGGCTCGATACCCAGGGCTACCCGCTGGAGATGCGCGTTGCGCGCGCGTTCCGCGCGAGTCGGTTCCGCGTCATTCAGTCCGAGTACTACAGCGACCCGGAGACCAAGTCGTCACGGGAGATCGACGTGATCGCCTCGGTGGACGCTTCGAACGAAGATTTCCTGTTTCGCGTCACGTTCGTCGTGGAGTGCAAGATGTCACGGGACAAGCCGTGGGTCCTCTTTACGGGCACGTCTCGCGGACTTGCCGATCCTGCGCGTGTTGCACAACGAGCGAGCAACGGGCTTGGTGGACGGCTCCTGATGGCGCTTGCGAAGGAGAAGGTGGCCCAAGACCTTCAAATCTTCGCACTCCATGGGCGGCCAGCACACGGCGTGACGCAGGCATTCACTTCCGGAACCGACGCTGCCTTCGCCGCCTTGCATGGCGCAGCCAAGGCCACAGCAGCGCTTGCATCGCAGCGGGGGGGCTCCTCCGTGCCGGTTCTGCAGGTCTTCTTTCCAGTGGTCGTGATTGAGGGACGCGTCTTCGAATACTACTTGGGCAAGCGGGACGAGCCGATCGTTGAAGAGGTAGGAGAAGGAACGCTACTCTGGCGAAACCCTGTCGTCGACGAACCGCACACGATTATTGACCTCGTGGTGCTTTCGGAGCTGCCGGCTTACGTAGCACGTGCGGCGAGCGCCTGCGAAAGCCTGTTTGCCCACAGCGGAGAGTTGTGCCGCTCTGTTATCACTGCGGCACGCACGCCTCGGCGATTCGTTCGGTCGCCTGGGATCGGCTGGGTCGATTCTTGGCGAGAGTAGTCTACGCGAGCGGTCTAACTCTGGCGTTAGGCCGCGAAATAAGCATGTGTGCCATGCCAGATCTCCCTCGTTCCCGCCGCCTCACCGGCTCGGAAGGTACTTCCTGTGCCCCAGCTACTGTTCCCGCAGAATCTTCTGCATCGCTTTTCCCTTTGCCAACTCATCGATCAGCTTGTCCAGATAGCGAATTTCCCGCATAGTTGGTTCTTCGATATCTTCCACTCGGACACCGCAGACCACACCTTTGATCAAGGCCCGCGAAGGATTCAGTTGGGGTGCCTCCGCAAAGAAGGTCTCGAAGTCCGTCCTTTGTTCCAGGTGCGCCTCCAACTCGTCCTGGCGATATCCTGTCAGCCAACAGATGATTTCATCCACTTCTGATTTCGTGCGTCCCTTTTTCTCTGCCTTCGTAACATAATGGGGGTAGACGCTTGCGACACTCGTCGTGTAGATACGATGCTCGGTCATGATATACGCTCGCATGGTCGTGCAGCCGGGGGGCTGAGGGATCCAAGTAACTCCTACCTGAACGATGCCCAGGACGCCCACACGTTCGCAACCCCCCATTCGGATCGGGTCGACCGTCTTCCGGGGAGACTGAACGCTGAACTCGGACGTACGGGATTGAGGACACGGAGAACCCTTCGGGGCGCGCGTGCAATCACCAGGGTTATCGCTCACAATGCCGCGCTGCGCTGTTGTGGAAACTAAGAGTTAAGGACTAACCAGCCCGGGCCTAACGGAGAGGTTCGGGGCGGAGGGCCGCTTCGAACCGAAGAGGGCTGGATGATCGGCCCTCCGTCCCCTGCAACCCGTGTTAGGCCGCCGCTTTGAGTCCTACGGAAAAGTCTTCAGTGGCAACCCTGATGTTCTCCTCTACGTATCCTGTTCCTCGGAGACCCGCGTTAATGGAAGAATTTGACTTACGCGTGCAGGTAGGCTTGCTTTTCCGGGTTCTATGCTTTATGATATCAAGCACTTTGTATGATGCCACTGAGGTGTTCGTTCCTGCCCGCGGAGGCTCTTCTTCACGCCGCGACCACCTTGGAGGACCGATGCACTTCCAGAGCAACACCGCGTACCGATTCGCTGTCGGTCTTGCGCTCACGGCTGCATTCCTGATCGTCTGGCTCAACGTTGCCGCCGGCCTTATCGGGATTGAGGACGACGACCCCGCCAACCTACTGTATGTCGGGGTGCTCGCCATCGGATTCATTGGTGCAATCATCGCGCGCCTTCAGCCTCGTGGATTGGCACGCGCGTTGTTCGCGACGGCGCTGGCGCAGGCCTTGGTTGGCGCGATCGCCCTCAAGTTGCCAAACACCGCCAGCTCCATGCAGATCGTAATTGTGCATGGGATATTCGTCGCGCTGTTCGCAGGCGCGGCCTTGCTGTTTCGATATGCCGCCCGGAAGGGATTCCCCCCGCGCGCCGGATGCGAGACCGACCATCCCCGCGTTGATCATGGGTGAGACGAAGCGGTGCCAGAAGGCCACGTACGGATCCGTGATCCGGTAGACGGCGCGCTTCGACTGGGCGGGGTTCGACTCCGTGATCGGCACCACCCATTCCAGGAGTCGCATCCCGATCAGCCACTGCACCGCGCGGCTCAGGGAGCCCCCATCCCGCCCGACCCGCCTGGTGATCCCCTGCCAGGTCCGCTCGCCGTTGGCGATGGCCTCGATGATGGAGTAGTGGACCTGCGCGTCCGCTAGAAAGGCGTCCAGCATGTGCTGCGCCTCGTCCAGCAGCCGCCCAGCCGGCTGGAGGAGGTCGGCCGCGTTCTGTGGGAGTGACTCCTCAGGGTCCAGCATGGTGATCCCCCACTCGCGGCAGGCGTCCAGGAGGAGCCGGGCGGAGCCCAGCATCTCCTCGGTGCGGAGGACGAGGCGCGCCCCGCAGGCGAGGGTCGGCCAGATCTCCTCCGCGCTGGCGTCGAAGGCGACGGAGGCGAACTGGAGCACCCGGTCCGCCGGCCCGATCCCGTACGCCTCGCGCGCCGCCGCCGTGAACCCGGCCAGGGCGCCGTGGGGTACCACCCCCCCCTTGGGCCGCCCGGTGGAGCCGGAGGTGTAGACGACGTACGCGGCGCTCCCGGGGGGCGCGGGCGGATGGTGTCCGGCCCGACATCCTCGATCCCGGCCTCCTCCAGCAGGAGGGCCATCAGCTCCAGGTCTTCGGCGGAGAGCCCCGTGGTGGCTCCCCCGCTCATGCGCCCACCCCGGTCTGCTTCGCCCGGAGCGCCGCGGCGCGCTCCTCGGGCGACATGGTCTTCAGCCTCAGCAGGACTCCGGCGATCATCTCGGTCGCTCCCGGAGTCGTTTCGTTGTGGATGACGTACTCGGCCAGCCCGGCCACCGTGGGCGTCTGGAAGAGTTGGCGCACCGGGACCTCCACCCGCAGCACCCGGATCCGCGCGACGAGCTGGGTGGCCAGCAGCGAGTGTCCGCCCAGGTCGAAGAAGCTGTCGTGGATGCCGACGCGCTCCAGGCCCAGCACCTCCTGCCAGATCCCCACGAGCGCCTCCTCCAGCGCGCTACGCGGCGCCGCGTAGGCCCGCTCGCGCGCGCCGGCGGTGTCGGGGAGGGGGAGCGCCTGGCGGTCCACCTTGCCGTTGGGGGTGAGGGGGAAGGACTCCAGGAGGACGAAGGCGGAGGGGAGCATGTACTCCGGCAGGCGCGCGCGGAGGCCGGCGCGCAGGGCCGGCACCAGCGCGCGGATGCGCCGCCCCCACTGCGGGTCGTTGGCGAACGACTCCCAGGGACGCTCCGCCTCTGGTTGCGCCGGGAAGGCCGCGATCCCTCCCGCGGGGTGGAGGAGCACGTCCAGGGTTCCCGGCGCGCCGGGGCGGACCTCCACGGCGCGGCCCAGCGCCTCGCCCAGGGCGAAGAGCGCTTCGGGCGGGACCCCGGCGGCGTCTCCCGCCGCGCGCGCCCGCACCTCCCCGGCGGTGGCGGCGTCGGGATCGGAGAGCAGCTCCAGTGCGCGGACGTGCTCCTGCACCCGCGCGTCCGGGACGCCGCGGAGGAGCAGCCCGGCGGCGCTCTCCTCGCAGAGCACGCGCACCCCGGCCGCATCCTCCCCGCTCCAGCGGCGGACGACGGGCTCGCCCGCGGCGGCGGGATCCACGTCCAGGTGGAGGACGACGTCGTAGCGGAAGCGGGAGACCTCGTTGTCGTAGCCGCCCCGCTTGGCCTGCAGCTCCACGCGTCCCAGCCGCGGCAGCCTCGTCCGCAGCGCCTCGAAGAGCGATGGCTCCACCACCAGCTCCTGTTCCTCGGCCATCCCCCGGCGCACCCGCTCGCGCAGCCGCTCGGCGGGCAGCTCCTCCGGGGCGCGGGCCAGCTCCACCGAGGCGTGGAACGCCGCCAGGAGCGGGAGGCTGCGCACGTCGCCCACGAAGATCCGCCCGCCCGGCCGCAGTGCCGCCGCGGCGCCCTCCAGCACCCGCAGCAGGTAGTCCACCCCGGGGAAGTACTGCGCCACCGAATTGAGCACGACCGTGTCGTAGCCCGCCCCCGCGTACGCCGCCAGGTCGACCGCCTCGTGCTCGGCGAGCGTTACCTGCGGCAGGGTGGCGAGATGGTGCCGGACGTGCTCCAGCGCCACAGCGGAGAAATCAGTCCCGTGGTAGGCCCGCACGCGCGGGGCGAGGCGGAAGAGGAGCAGCCCCGTCCCGCAGCCGATCTCCAGCACCCGCTCGGGGCGGAGCGCCAGGATGCGCTCGACGGTCGTCTCCACCCACTCGCGCATCTCCTCGCGCGGGATCGGCTCGCCGGTGTAGCTGCTGTTCCACCCTGTCAGCTTCAGCGCCGGGTCCGCCTCCGCTCCCCCCTCGCCGTACGTCTCGTCGAACACCGCTTCCCACCCCACAACCTGTTCG
>DATAAL010000364.1:0-6127 GCA_036260145.1 Longimicrobiaceae bacterium
GGACGCCGCGCCGGGGCCGGGGCGCGGCGTCTTCTCATGGGGGGAAAAAGTCCGCCCGCTGCGGTGAAATCTGCCGACGACGAGACGGGGAACGGAGCATGCTCTGGCAGGGGGCGGGCAGCACGCCTCGGCGCGCTGCACCGGTGCTCCTGCCCGGCACGTTTGTCCGCCGGGCACCTCCGATAACGGCAAACCCATCGAAAGGTGGGGACGCAAAGCCACGAGGCTACCGCGGGGTCCTTCCGGAACCCGCCACGCCGGTCGGGCCGCCGAAGAGGACACGGTCTTATGAAACACTCCCGCTGCTCCCGCGCGACCGCTCTCGCGTATCTCCTCCCCATGATCACCCTGATCGCCGCCGCCTGCCAGGACGGTCCCACCGGGACCTCCGACGCCGCGGACGAGATCGGCCAGACCACCGCCGCTCCCGCGCCCGACCGGCCCTTCTTCGGCGGTGTCTACCTGGGCGACGCCGTCAGCACCCCCGAGCGCATCCAGGGCGCCATCCGCGACTTCGCGACCCTCACCGGGAAGCAGCCGGCGCTGGTGAAGACCTTCTCCGACCTGACGTGCGACTTCTCTGCCTCCGGGTGGTGCGGACAGGTGCTGCGCCAGGTCGCCGCCACCGGCTCCACCAACTACGTCGCTCTTGACCTCCGCTGGGCGGGCGGACCCCGCACCGGTCTCCTGGACCCGATCAACGCCGGGCGGGCCGACGCCGAGATCGCCCGCGTGGCGCGCCAGATCTCCTCCGTCGGCTCGCTGGTCCTGCTGGAGCCGGCGTGGGAGATGAACGGCAACTGGAACTACGCGTGGCAGGGAGTCACCAACGGCGGAGATGCGGGCGCTCCCGACCGGTACCGCCAGGCGTGGCGCCGGGTGGTGGAGATCTTCCGGCGCGAGGGGGCCGTCAACGTCCGCTGGGTGTTCAATCCCAACGTGGGGAACCCGGTCACCCAGCGCGCCACCGGCCCCTCGCACTGGAACTGGTACGGGCACTACTACCCGGGCGATTCGTACGTGGACTACGTCGGCGCGCACGGCTTCAACGCTCCGCGCCTCTGGGGCGGGAGCTGGCAGAACCCGGCTGTGATGTTCGACGGCCCCGAGGCCGACCACATCCTCTCCGACCTCGCCCGCAGGTACCCCGGGAAGCCGATCATCATCGGCGAGTTCGCCTCCGACGAGGGGACGGGGGAGGCGAAGGCCCGGTGGATCCGCGAAGCGTACACGCACCTGCGCTCGCGGCCCAACGTGATCGGAGCCGTGTGGTTCCACATGAACAAGGAGACTGACTGGCGGGTGGACTCCTCTCCGGCCGCGCTCCAGGCGTACCGCGACGCCATGCGTGACGGGGGGATCCAGACCGCGTTCCGGGATATGCGCGCCCCCAGCGCCACGAGGCTGGCCGATTAGGGCCCATCCCGGCCGGTCAGCGTCGGACCACCAGGTAGTTGGCCGAGCCCTGCACCCAGTACACGTCCGCGTTGTTGAGTGCATAGGCGAACTTGTACTGGGCCGTGATCTGCCACGAGGTGTCGTTGAGCACGGTAGCGAAAACGCGGAACGCCAGGAGCCGGTTGTCGTCCTCGGACCTCGGCTCCTCGGCGCCCATCTGCATGGGCGCCACCAGGATGTTCCAGTCCGCCACCGTCCCGGAGGGGACGGTCACGACCTCGCCGTGGGCCACCGTTCCGGCCACGGAGCGCGGCATCGGACTCCGTGCCGTCGACGCACAAGCGGTGCAGACGGTCAGCAGCGCCAGCAGAGCGATGTTTCGGATGCGCATGGAGTCTCCCCGATTGAGGTGAAGGTACGACATGCCCCCGGCGGGCCGGGGCGTGGGGCTACTTCATTCAGCCGGGCCGCCGGACCGCGGTGTCGCTCTGCGTACTGGCGGCCGGCGCCGAGTCGCTTGGAACACGCACCGGAAGCGGGGTACCCTCCGCGCTTCCCTCGACCAATGGCCGTCGGGTGGTCCGGTACAGCGCGGCTTCCAGGATCACCGCGGCCGTATTGACGTTCTCGCCCCGGGTGGGCTGCCCGGTCCCCTCGTACACCCCGGAGCTCCACCCCCGCGCCGCATGCCGGGCGGGTGCCACCGTCTCCACCGCCAGCCGGGTGTAGTCGCTCGGCACCAGCGCATACCAGCCGAATGCGGCCTTGGAGCTCACCCACCGCGGCCCCTCCAGCCGGGCGTTCGGATCCTGGGCGCTCACCGCGAACCATTTTCCGTGCAGGTTGACGGTGTAGTAGTAGAAGTAGTATGGTGCCTGGGGGAGGGCGTCCTCGCTCACCACGGTCACCTGGCCCGTCCGGGTGTACCGCTCGCGCTGCACGGCCAGCATGCGCAGCGCCAGGTCCCGCATCTCGGGGGTCCATCCCAGCTCCAGCCCCGCCAGGACGAACGGCTCGCTGGTGAGGTGGTCGTGCCCGCGCCGGTCGGCGATCAGAGGGACGTCCATCACCGTGATGGGAATCGCGTTCTCGCTCAGGCTCAGCGCCTTCTCCGCGCGGTGTCCCCACAGCCCGAAGCCGGCCGCCGCGTACTGCTCGTACGGGATCCGACCCTCCGGGTACCGCTGGGTGCGCCCGCGGCGTCCCACGGTCTCTCCCCAGATGTACCCGTCCTTCACCAGGCGGGAGAAGTCCAGCCGTTCCACGATGGCGTCGATCTCCCCGGCGTAGTGCGGCTGGGTGGAGCGGATGATCCGCAGCCAGACGAGCAGGCGCCCGATGTCGAGGGCCGACCATCCGTACCCCCGGGCAGCAACCTTCCGGTCGCGGTCATCGCGCCCGGCGATCGCCCCGGTCCGGGTGGAGTAGTTCTTGTTGAACGCCGCTCCGTCGAAGAGCCGCATGTTGCGGAGGGTGCGGAGGGCGAGTCGCATCCGGCGGTCGTACTCCGTGTCCTCCAGCAGACCGAGCCGGTTGGCGCAGTAGAGCGCCGCGAGGCCGCTGGCGATATCCCACACCGTGGCGTACGGATATCCGGCGACGGAGTTGACCAGGCCAGTGGCCGGCTGGTACTCGCGGTTGACGTACACCCACGCGGCGTTGGCCGCCTCCAGGAGAACCCGTCGTTCGTCGGGGATGGAGTCGGGCTGGAACGCCAGCCGCTGATCGGGGACGGCAGCCCGCAGGAGCACGGGAGGCGTGTCCGTCGACGCCGCGGGCCGGACCCCGCGGGGCGAGAAGACGAACCACGCGGCGATTCCCACCGCGAGGGTGGAGGCGGAAAGGATGGGGTTTCGCACGAGCCAGGATCTCATGGTTCGGGTCGGCCGGTGTGCTCCGGGACGAGAAGGGTACGCAGCCCCGGATTCTGAACTGGATCTGCGAGGGACGAGGCGCAACGATGAGGAAGCTGATCTCCGCCGGTCTCTGCCTGCTCGGGCTGGCACCGCCGCTCCGCGCTCAGGAGGGCTGCCCCGGCGAGCCGTTCCTCGACTCCTCCCCGCGGGCGGCCTCGCTCAGCAAGTTCACCCCGGTCGCCCGGCACGGTGGGGTCGTCTTCCACTCCTGGCTGGACACGGGCCGGTCGCAGCCCCGGGCGCACCTGGCAGTCGAGAACAGCAACTCGTATCCGGTCGCGGTCCGCTACCGCGTGGAGCTGAGAGGGAGCCGCGGACCGATGGACCAGGGTGAGCGGTGCGTCACGATCCGCGCGCACGAGTACGTCCTGGACACCGGCGGCAACACGGTGTTCGCGTACCATTCCGGCCCTCTCTGGGGGGTCCAGGTGAGCGACGTCCGGATCCGGAGCCTGAGACCGCCGCCGGAGGCGCGGGACGAGGTTGCACCCCGACCCGCGCCGCCCCCTGCTCCCCCCGCCGTCACGCGCACCGCCCCGCCCGAGAAGGCATCCCGCGAATCGCTCCCGGGCGAGGATCGGAAGCCGGCGCAGGCGGATGTACCGGACTCGACCCCCGCCCGCGCGCCCGTGGCACCCCAGCCGGAGCCGGCGGCGGACACCGCGCTCGCGGCGCTCGGGGTGAGTGGAGAGCCGCCCGCGACCGACTCTGCGCGGGCCCGGCGCGAGGAGATCGCGCGCCCCCTGCAGGCCACGACCGGCCGGCCCCGGTCGGAGCAGGCACCCGTAACCGGTCGGACGACGGTTGCGCGATGGGAGCCGCCGATGAAGGTCGCCGGGACGATCTTCGCCATCGTCTTCGGGGCGCTGCTCACCGTCTCCGGGGCCATGCTCCTGGTAGCGATCGCCGGAGCGCTCTGTCTGCTGGTACTCCGGGGAGCCCTGCACCTGGTCCGGCGGGCACCCCCGTCCCGCGCCGACGAGAGATGATACGATGTGATGTGGCGAGCCGCGGTGTGGGTCGGGAGGGGTCGCATGGCGCGAGCGCTGCAGATTCCGGACCCGTCCCGCCCCTGCGACCCCAGCAGGTTGGTACGGCGGCAGGCTTCTTGCTAAAATTCGGGTGACCTGCCGGAATTCAGGGCCAATCCGCCCGCCTGTCCCGGATGTCGAGTGGGCAAGTTGCCTCCAGTACCGCGTTCTGCAGCGCGCTCGCGCTCCGGCGCAACCCTTCTCCCAAGACCCATGATCCGCGCCGCCCGTCCCCTCGTCGTGAAGCTGGAGGATCTCGTCGTGAATTCGCGGCTGCGTGCGGAGCCGACGGAGAGGGAATCTGCGGTCTCCGACGAAAGAACGGAAGGGTGGGAGAGCACGACGGCCGTGATCGAGCTGCTGGTGCGGGTGCTGGAGCGGGACGGCTGCGAATTCTCCCCCCACAGCAGCCTGCGCCGCCTTCTCGCTCTCGCGTTCGCCCGCGAGCTCGACCTCGCACCTCCCCGGATCGACGCCCTCGAGCTCGCCGCGCTCCTCGGCGGCCTCGGCGAGCTCTGCTCCCCTGCCGGCGCCGGAGGCGCGGACAGCCTGGCGACGACGGTGCAGCTGCTCCGGGGAGTGCCGCTCCCGGCCGGGGTGCGCGGGGCCATCGCCCACCAGCACGAGCGCTGGGACGGCGCCGGCCCCCACGGGCTCCGCGGCGAGCGGATCCCCCTGCTCGCCCGCATCCTCGCCGTAGCTCGCGCGGGCGCCGGCCTCCTGGCCACCTCTCCCGATGTGGCGACCGCGGTGCAAGAGCTGGAGCGGCAGGCCGGCTCGGCCTTCGACCCGGTGGTGGTGAGCGTGCTGCGGCGTGTCTTTGCCCGCCGGGAGCGGCACGGCATCGGCTACTGCTGGGGCGGGCGGATCGTGGTGGCCCACCCACAGGAGCGCCGGGCCCTGGATCTGGCGGTGCGCCTGCAGGGACACGGCTACCGGGTGGAGACGGCCGTGGGAGCGGGGAGGCTGCGGGAGCAGCTGAGGAAAGGAGCGCCCCACGCGCTCGTGCTGGCGGCAGAGCTCCCCGACGGCGGCGCGGAGTCGCTGGTGGGAAGGCTCCGGAAGGTACCGGCGCTGGCGGGGCTGCCGGTGGTGGTGATCGACGCGGCGGATGCGGAGCGGCGGGTCGGGATGTTCAGGGCGGGAGCGGACCTGTGCCTCGGACCGGAGGTGGAGTTCGCGGAGCTCAAGGCGTCCCTCGATGCGCTCCTCCGCCGCTGGGACGCGCTGTTCCCGCGCGAGGGTGTCCGCCAGGTGGTGAGTCCGTAGCAGATGAGCCACGATCCGACCACGCTCGTGCCGGGATCCGGCGCCACTGCACCGCTCTACCTCGCCGTGGGGGCGGGGGGAGAGGGTGTGCTCCGCACCTTCTTCACCGGACGGGCGGCCACCTGCTCTGCTCTGCTCCTGGTCGCCGGGAAGTCGGCCGGCGCGCGAAGGTGGGGGGTGGAGGCCGCCGTCCAGCTCGCCTCCGCGGCGGCACGCCACCGCCGCACGGTCATCCTGGCGGATCTGGACCTCGATGCCCCGCTGCTGCACGAGCGGCTGGGCGACCCGGGCGACGAGGGCGCGACCGACGTGATCCTGTACGGGGTGTCGGTGCGGCACGCCGCGCGCCCGGTGGAGGGGCGGGGCTTCTCCCTCCTCCCCGCGGGCCCACCGGCTGCGGACCCGGGAGAGGTCCTGATCCACCCGCACTGGTCCATCGTCTTCGCGGAGGTGGCCCGCGCGCAGGGGCTGCTCCTCCTCTACGTCCCCGCGGATGCGCCGGGCCTGGCCGAC
>DATAAL010000365.1:0-12902 GCA_036260145.1 Longimicrobiaceae bacterium
ACACCCCCGCGGAGGTCGGCGCCCTGATCGTGAGCATGGACCGCGCTGCCCGGGCGCTGGCGCTGCGCGGGACGATCAACACTGACCGCGGGGAGTACACCTTCGCCGGACGGCGCATCCGGCTGACGCAGGGTTCGGTGATCTTCCTCGGCCGCGCCCCCATCGACCCGATCCTGCAGCTCCAAGCCGAACAGGAGGTCCGGCTCCCCAACCGCCCGGCCTTCGCCATCCAGCTCCTGGTGGGCGGCACCCTCCGGGCGCCGCGCCTCAACCTGCAGAGCAACGCCCAGCCGCCGATCTCGGAATCGGACCTGCTCAGCTACTTCGCCTTCGGCGAGTCCGCCTCCTCGCTCCTCCAGCCCGGCTCGGGCGGGAGCGTCGGCGGCGGAACCGGCGGGGGAGGCACCCTGCTGGGGCCGATCGGCGCGCTGGCGACGCAGCAGCTCGGCGCGACGGCCGTGGGCACGGCGGTGGACCAGATCGAGCAGCAGGCGCGGCGCTCGCTGAACCTGGACGTGTTCAACGTCACCCCCGCCCCGCTCCCCCCGGAGCTGGCGCTGCAGGGCTACTTCAACGTGTTCCGCGGGGCGCAGTTCGAGGCGGGGCGGTACCTGAGCAGCCGCTGGTTCATCGCCGGGCAGGGGCGCACCGCCCCCGTTTTCCCCGGGGTGCGGCTCGAGTACCGTACCCCCACCGGGTTCCAGTGGGTTACGAGCTGGGAGCCGCGCTACCTGCCGCAGCAGCCCACCCTCGTCGGATCACAGTCGCCGACCACGACCAACGTGTTCGGGCTCTTCCTGCAGTGGCAGCGGCGGTTCTGACCCGCGATGCCGTCCGTCCACTCCGAGGGTACGGAGGGGTTCCTCAGCCGGCGTGGCTTCGTACAGGTGCTCGCCTCCTCGGCCGGCGCGCTCCTGCTGGCGGGGTGCGCCCACCTGCGCTCCCACCTCCCGCCGGCGATCGGCCGTCACCCCGCCCCCAGGCTGGTGACGCCGTTCGTCACGCCCAACGAGGACTTCTTCATGGTAGCCGTCGACCCCGCCTTCCGCCCGTCCTTCGGGCCGGAGACGGTCGCGGACGCCTGGAGGCTGGAGCTGGCGGGCCCGGGTGGGGCGCGGCGGATCGGCTACGCGGAGCTGAGCGGGCGCGCCCGGCACTCGGTGCACTACACCTTCGAGTGCATCGGCAACCCGGTGGGGGGCCGGCTGATCGGCAACGCGCTCTGGCGGGTGGTGCCGCTCCGGGAGCTGCTCGCCACCGCGCCCGGCGGAACGGCCGGGGCGCGGACGGTGCGGTTCGAGGGGCTGGACGGCTTCTACTCCAGCGTCTCCCTGGAGCGGGCGACGGACGACTACGCCTTTCTCGCCCTGGGGATGAACGGGGTTCCGCTCCCCGCGGAGCACGGCTTCCCCGCGCGCGTGATCCTCCCGGACCTGTACGGCAAGAAGCAGCCGCGCTGGCTCTCCAGGATCGTGCTGCAGGAGACGGCCGGGACCACCTCCTACTGGGAGAAGCGGCTCTGGAGAGGCGGCGTGCCGGTGAAGACCACCGCGCGCCTCGACCTCCGGCCGCCGCAGCCGGCCGGGCTCCCGCTGGAGCTGACCGGGATGGCCTTCGCCGGGGCCCGCGGGGTCCGGGGGGTGGAGATCTCCCTGGACGGGGGGGAGCACTGGGTCGCATGCGAGCTGGTCACCCCGGCGCGCCCGCACGTGTGGTCGCTGTGGCGGTATACCTGGCCCGCCCCCACGCCGGGCCGCCATACCCTGGCGGTGCGGGCGACGGACGGGACGGGCGCGCCGCAGATCGCGCGCCGGCAGGGCCGCTGGCCCAGCGGCGCCACGGGGTACCACCGCTCGCGGGTGGAGATCGTGCCGGCGGGTGCGCCACCCGGCTCCGGGTGAGGGAAGGGTCCACACGGCTTGCAGCGAGTGGAGGTTCGGTCCATCTTTGGGCAGCCGTCCGCGTCGCTCCCTGGATACAGGTGCTCAATGATCCCTTCGCTGCTGACCCGCAAGATCGAGAAGCTTCCCCCCGAGGTGCGCCTGGAGGGCCGCATCCTCTTCCTGGTGGACGACCCGGAGCTGATCCGGCGCCAGCTCCAGGGCGAGGACCTGGAGCTGACGGACGAGATCCGCGCGAAGCTCCGCGACAACATCTCCACCGACGAGATCACCCCGGCCTACATCTGCTACTACTACGACGAGACGCTGGGGGAATTCCCCTACCTGGGCCTCAAGGCGGGGAACGAGTTCCCCATCAAGCAGGGGAGCGTGAAGGGGGGTGGGTTCGTGGCGTCCGTATCCGGGAAGCGGCGCGGCAAGGGGTCCTCGCGCGAGCAGAGCCCGTACGCCGAGATGATGGCGGGGATCCGGGTGGTGATCGCCGAGAACATCGAGCGCATCTACCGGGAGAACTGCCAGAACCTGGGCGTCCTCACCTCCACCAACTTCGAGCTGATCGACCGCATCCGGCGCGGCGAGACCATCCCCCTCTCCGAGTTCACCGGGGGAGCGGACGAGATCACCCGCGGGATCATCGAGTACGGGGGGCTCTTCAACTACAACGTCGCCCGGCTGCAGGGCGTGGCGCGGACCCCGCCCATCTCCTGCCACCACGACCGGCCCGGAACCGCCGATCCCGACGCCGAGGACGTGCGGGCGCTGCGGGGGAGCGGCGCCGGGAACCTCCCCGGCCCGGGCCCGGACACGGGCGTGGACTACGCGGCGGCGCAGTTCGTCGCCACCTCCACCTCCAACGCGGAGACCGACAAACTGGGGGCGCCGGAGGGGGAGCGGCACACCGGCCCGCGCCCCATGACCATCGCCGAGAAGATCTTCGCCCGGCACTGGGTCACCGACCTCTCGAAGGGGGAGATCGGCGTGCCGTGGGTGCAGCCCGGCGACGCGGGGTTCGTGCAGACGGACATCCGCTTCTCGCACGAGTACGTCACCCCGATGTCGGCCATCTTCTTCGAGCGCTACGTGGGGGAGGACGAGCGGGTGCTGGAGCCGGAGTCGGTGCTCTTCTTCCGCGACCACCTCACCTTCCTCAAGGACGTGATGCCCCCCGAGCGCGTCCAGCTCGGGCTCCTGGACGTGGCCAACCAGCTTGAGGTCAAGCAGCGCCGGTTCGCGGAGAAGCAGGGGATCCGGCTGTACGGCGAGCTCGGCCACGGGAAGCACGGCTCCGAGGCCATCTGCCACAGCAAGATCCTGGAGAGCCACGCCCTCCCGGGGCAGGTGATCATCGGCTCCGACTCGCACACCCCGCACGCCGGGGCGGTGGGGTGCGTAGCGTTCGGGGTGGGCACCACGGCCATCTTCAACTCCTGGATCACCAGGGACGTCCGGGTGGAGGTGCCGAAGTCCTTCCGCGTGCGGGTGCACGGGGAGAAGGCCGAGAACGTGACGGCCAAGGACTTCATGCTGGAGATCCTGCGCCACCCGTACATCAAGGACGGGCACGCCATCGGGCAGATCGTCGAGTACGCCGGTCCGGCGGTGGAGGCGCTGAGCGTGGACGAGCGCGCCACCATGACCAACATGGCCGCGGAGGTGGGGGCCTTCACCGGGATCGTGGCCCCGGACGCGAAGACGGTGGAGTACCTGGTGGAGCAGCGGGGGATGAGCCGGGCGGAGGCCGGGGCGCTGATCGAGGGGCTGTACTCCGACGAGGGCGCCGAGTACGTCATGACCATCGAGATCGACGCTTCGCGGCTCCGCCCGATGATCGCCCTCCCCGGCGACCCCGGGAACGGGATGTACGTGGACGAGCTCACCGAGCCGGTGCACATCGACATCGCCTACGCCGGGTCGTGCACCGCGGGGAAGAAGGAGGACATGGACATGTACGCCCGCGTGCTGCGCGAGTATGCGGAGCGCGGCGAGCGGAAGCCCGACCACGTCCAGTTCTACATCCAGTGCGGCTCGCAGGAGGTCTACCGCTACTGCCAGGAGCAGGGGTACGACCGGATCTTCGAGACGGTGGGAGCCACCTTCATCGAACCCTCCTGCGGCGCCTGCATCAACGCCGGTCCGGGCGTGTCCCGGAAGCCCACGGACGTCACCATCAGCGCCATCAACCGCAACTTCCCCGGACGCTCCGGACCGGGGCAGCTCTACCTGGCCTCCCCGTACACCGTTGCCGCCTCGGCCATGGCGGGGCGGATCATGGCGTACGAGCCGCAGGGCGAGCCGGTGGGGGCGTAGCCTTCACGGGTCCGCGACCAGGGCGCCGCGGGCCCGTGCACGAGATCCTTGCCTCTCCGCACCGGACCTCCTACTTTCGGTCTTTATTCGGAATCCCTCTCCGCAACGGGACACCAGGTGGGCACCAAGGACGAAGCGCTCCGGCTGCTGCAATCCCTCCCCGACGACATCTCCTGGCAGGACCTGCTCCGTGCCGTGGTCGACCGGGCGGGGGGCGGGGAGGCGGGAGCGGGCGGGCGGGTGGTGCGTGAGCTCCAGGCGGCGTACGAAGCCGCAGGTGAGTCCGGCGCCCTGCCGGGGGGAGCCGTGGAGAGGGAGGGACCGCAACCTTCCGGGGAGGGCACGGGAATGGGGTACCAGGAGCGCATCACCATCGAGCCAGGGAAGCGGGGCGGGAAACCGTGCGTCCGCGGTCTCCGGATCACCGTGTACGACGTGCTGGAGTACCTGGCCTCGGGGATGTCGGAGGACGAGATCCTCGCCGACTTCCCGGACCTGGAGCGCGGTGACATCCGCGCCTGTCTCGCCTTCGCCGCCGACCGGGAGAGCCGGCTCGTCCGGATCATGGCGTGAAGCTCCTCCTGGACGAGAACCTCTCCCCCCGGCTGGTCGCGCGGCTGGGGGACGCCTATCCCGGCTCCGTGCACGTCCGTGACCTGGGTCTGGCGAGCGCGGACGATACCTCCGTCTGGGCCTACGCCCGCGAGCACGGCCTGGTGATCGTCTCCAAGGACTCGGACTTCCACGACCGGTCCATCCTCCACGGCCCGCCGCCCAAGGTGGTCTGGATCCAGCGGGGGAACTGCTCCACACGTGATATCGAGGCGATCCTGCGCCGGAACTGGGGAGAGCTCGGACGCTTCCACGCGCACCCGGCGGAGGCCTGCCTGGCCCTGGCGTAGCCGACCTGCCCCGCGGCAGGACCCACCCGGCGCCGCACGCTAGGGGGAGACACCCCCCAACCGGGCAGGTCGAGAAAGCCGTTCCTAGGCCGTCCCGTGCCCCGTGAGCTGCCGCCCGCCCATGACGTGCACGTGCAGGTGCGGCACCGTCTGCCCCCCCTCCCCGCCGGTGTTCACCACGGTCCGGTAGCCGCGCTCCGCCACTCCCTCCTGCTCCGCGATCTTCCGCACCGCCAGGAGCAGCCGCCCGGCGAGCTCCCGGTGCCGCTCCTCCAGCCCGTTGAGCGACTCGACGTGCTCGCGCGGAATGAGCAGGACGTGCACGGGCGCGGCCGGATGGATGTCGCGGATCGCGATCAGGTGCTCGTCCTCGTACACCCGCTGCGAGGGGATCTCGCCCGCGATGATCCGGCAGAAGATGCAGTTGCTGGCCATGCTCCCTCCTAGGGTGGGGTTCAGGACGGTCCTGCCGGGACCAGCAGGGCGCTCCACCACTCCGCCTCCTCGTCGGTGCGGACCACCCGGAACCCGGCGGCCTCCGCGTCCCGCACCACACCGGGGTACTCGTCGCGCAGGATCCCGCTGACGATCAGACGACCCTCCGAGGAGGCGCCCAAGGTGTCACGGAAGGCGGGGAGGAGGGGGCGGATGACGCTGCTGAGGATGTTGGCGAGGACCAGGTCGAAGCGCCCGAGCCCCGCCAGGAGCGCGGGGTCGGCCAGGGACTCGACGATGCGGACGCGGTCCCCGACGCCGTTCAGCTCCAGGTTCTCCCGCGCGTTGAGGTTGGCGTCGGGGTCGTGCTCCACCGCGATGGCTTCGGAGGCGCCCAGGCGCGCCGCCGCGATGGCGAGGATCGCGGAGCCGGACCCCACGTCCAGAACCCGGTCGCCCGGGCGGACGGCCCCGGCCAGGAGGCGGAGGCACCCGCGGGTGGTGGCGTGCTCGCCCGTCCCGAACGCCATCTGCGGGTCGATGTCGATCACGACCTCGCCCTCCGCCGCCTCCCACTCCGTCCAGGTGGGCTTGACCACCACCCGGTCGGTGATGCGGCGGGGACGGAGCCCCTCCTTCCACTTCCGGGCCCAGTCCTCGTTCTCCTGCCAGCACCAGGAGAGCTCGGGGACCACCTCGCCGGGGAGCCACTCCGCGAGGCGCTCGCGCGCCCCGGCCACGAAGGATTCGGGATCTTCCGGGGGGAGGAGGTAGGTGGTCAGGGCATCGCCTCGTTCCTCGACGGCGGAGCCCCCCAGCACGAGGAGCCCCTCGGCCACCAGCGGAGCGAGCCCCTCCGCGGCCGGGGGGAGGCGCGCGGAGAGGACCAGCCAGCGCTCCGGGACGGTCAAGCGGCGAACGCCCCCTTGACCTTGTCCCAGAACCCCTGCCGGGACTTCCCTTCCCCGCCGGGGATGGGGCCCTCCAGCTCGGCCAGCCTGCGGAAGAGCTCCTCCTGCTCGGGGGTGAGCTGCGTGGGGGTCCAGACGTGGATCCGCACATGCTGGTCGCCCTTCCCGACCCCACCCAGGTGCGGGAGTCCCTTGCCGCGCAGAGTGACGACGTGCCCGCTCTGGACTCCGGGCGGGATGGTCACCTTCTCGGAGCCGAGCACCGTGGGGACCTCCATCTCCGCCCCCAGCGCTGCCTGGCTGAAGGTGATGGGGAGGTCGAAGACCAGGTCGCTCCCCTGCCGGATGAAGCGTGGATCGTCCTCCACCTCGATCACCACCACCACGTCCCCGCGGGAACCGTTGCGCGGTCCGGCGTTCCCCTGCCCGCGCAGCGTCATGTAGTTGTCGGAGCTCACGCCGGCCGGGATCTCCACCTCGATCACCCGGTCGGCACGCTGGCGCCCATCCCCCTGGCAGGTCCTGCACGGGGTTCGGATCCGCCGCCCCTCGCCGGCGCAGGTGGGGCACACCGAAGCGCTGACGAACTGCCCGAAGACGCTGCGCTGCACCCGGCGGATCTCCCCGGCGCCCTGGCACGTCTCGCAGATCTCCGCCGGAGCGCCGTTCGCGGAGCCGGTCCCTGAGCAGGTGGCGCAGGGGTCGAGCACCTTGAGCTTCAGGGTGCGGCGGGTGCCCGTCGCCACCTCGGGGAGGGAGATCTCCAGCTTGACGCGGAGGTCCTTGCCGCGCTGCTGCCCCCCGCCCCGCCGGCGCCCCCCGCCGAACAGGTCCTCGAAGCCGCCGAACCCCCCGAAGTCGCGCATGAAGATGTTCAGGGCGTCCTCGAAGCCGAAGCCGGCGCGCCCGTACCCGGCCCCCGCCCCGCTCTTGACGCCAGCGTGGCCGTACCGGTCGTACGCGGCGCGTTTGTCGGGGTCGCGGAGGATCTCGTAGGCCTCGGTGGCCTCCTTGAACTTCTCCTCGGCCTCCTTGTCGCCGCCGTTGCGGTCGGGATGGTACTGGAGGGCGAGCTTGCGATAGGACTTCTTGATGGTCTCGGCGTCGGCGTCGCGCGCGACGCCGAGGATCTCGTAGTAGTCTCTCATACCGGGTTCGGACTCGGCGTCATGCGAGGAATTCGGAAACCAGCGCCGAGGTGTTCTCGACGAAGGCGATGACCCTGTCGTAGGGCATGCGGGTGGGGCCGATCACCCCGATGACCCCCTTGAGGTCGCCAACATGGTACTCGGAGGTGATCACCGTGAAACCGGAGAGCGCGGGAGTGCCGTGCTCCTCCCCGATGGTCACCTGGAGCCCCGACGAGCCCACCCGGTCTCCCAGGATGTTCTTGAGCAGGTCGCGGTGCTCGATCAGCTCGATCAGCCCCCGCAGCCTCTCCCCGCTGCTGAACTCCGGCTGGTCGGCGAGCACCGAGGCGCGCCCCAGGTGGAGGTCGGCGCCGTCCTCAGCGGGCGAGTCGAACCACTCCTCCCCGGACTGCAGGAAGATGTTCAGCAGATCGGATGCCGGGTCACCGGGAGTCACCGAGTCGCGGAGGCGCTGTGGCAGGGTGGCGCGGATCTCCCGCAGCGTCAGCCCGGCCAGCCGCTCGTTCAGCACCCGGGCCACCGTCGCCAGCGCGGAGGCGGGGACGGTGGTGGGTACGTCCACGTAGATGGTGCGCACCCTTCCGGCGCGGAGCGCCAGAACCAGGAGGACCTTCCCCTCGGTGAGCGGGATCAGCTCCAGCCGCTCCAGCACCGCCGAGTCCAGCCGGGGCGCGATGGCGATCCCCAGCTCCTGGGTGAGGAGCCCCAGGACCTGCGCCGCGCGCCCCACCAGCCGCTCCACCCCCTGGCGCTCGACGTTGGCCTCCAGCTCCATACGGATGGCCCCCTGATCCACCCCGCTGAGCCGGGTCCGTCCGATCAGCGAGTCCACGAAGAAGCGGTAGGCCCGGTCGGTGGGGATCCGCCCCGCGGAGGTGTGCGGGTGGTACAGGTATCCCTTCTCCTCCAGGTCGCTCATGGTGTTCCGCACCGTGGCCGGAGAGACGCCGAGATGGAACCGCCGGGTGAGCGTGCGGCTCCCGGCGGGCTCGGCGGTCTCCACGTAGGTGCGGATCACCGCTTCGAGGACCTCGTGCTCGCGCTGGTTAAGCGGTTCCCCGTGCATGGTCGCCACAGCGGATGAAAGCCGGCTGAAATGTGCCCGAACGGCTACACGCCGTCAAGCCAGGCAAGGGTTTCCGGACGGTAAGGAGGAGCGATCGGCGGACCGGGACGGCGGTGCGCTCTTCTACGGGAAACGGACCCCTTGTCCTACTTCTCCCCCGCCGATGCCAGCTCCACGGCCAGGCGGTCGAGTAGGAGCCACCCCTCGGCCCCCAGGCGCAGCGTCTCCCGGTCGATCCGTGCCCACCCCCGCCGGACCCACTCCGCCGCGAGGGTCCGCTGTGCGGCGGTGGCGTCGGGGAGTGGAAAGCCGGCCTTGGTGCGCAGGAGGAGCCAGGCCCGCTCCAGCGCTGCCTCGTCCGCGTCCACCCGCTCCTCATCCTCGGTGGGGAGACGCCCTTCCAGGAGCGCCTCCCTGTACGCCCTCCAGTCGCGCAGGTTCCAGCGGCGCAGGGGGTTGTAGAAGGCGTGCGCGCCGGGCCCGAGGGCGGCGTAGGGCGCGCCGGTCCAGTACACGAGGTTGTGCCGGGAGGCGCGGCCGGGGAGCCCGAAGTTGGAGACCTCGTAGTGGACGAACCCCGCCGCCGTCAGCCGCTCGTGCGCCAGCAGGTACTCGTCGGCGTAGCGGTCCTCCTCGGCCAACGACTCGCGCCCCTCCCGCACCCACCGCCCCAGCGGGGCTCCCGCCTCCGCGGTAAGCCCGTACAGCGAGACGTGCTCGGGCTCCAGCTCCAGCGCCCGCTCCAGGTCGCCCCCCCAGTCACGCCCCAGCCGCTCGGGGAGCCCGAAGATCAGGTCCACGCTGACGTTGTCGAACCCCGCGGAGCGCGCGGCGAGCATCGCCCGCGCGGGACCCTCCGGACCGTGCAGGCGCCCCATCCAGCGGAGCGCCGGAGGGTGGAAGCTCTGCGCCCCCAGGGAGATCCGGTTCACGCCCGCGGCTCGCCAGTCCGCGGCCAGCTCCGGGGTGAAGCTCTCGGGGTTGGCCTCGCACGTCCACTCCACCGTGGAGGGATTCCACGTCGCGAACGGGCGGAGCCGCTCCGCGAGCGCGGCCATGGCGCCGGGGCCGAGCAGGGAGGGGGTCCCTCCGCCGACGTAGACCGTGTCCAGCTCGAGGGGCTCCGTCCACCCGCGCTCCGCCGCCAGGAGACGCGCCTCCGTCTCCACGGCATCCAGCCACTCCCGGGTCGGAGCGACCCGGGTGGCCTGCACGGCGAAGTCGCAGTACGAGCAGCGGCGGGAGCAGAAGGGGACGTGGATGTACAGCGCCCGCGGCGCGGAGTGCGCCCGGCTCTCCTCCACGCCCGCCCGCTCCGGTCCGCGTGCGACGCCAGCCCGGCCGCCGACGTTCGCCGGCGGGATCTCTCCCCCGATGATGCCACCTGTCATGCCTAAACGACACCGGAGAGCCCGCTCCGTTCCCCTGGCGCCGGAGGAGGAAGGGATCAGGCGCGCCGGTACTGCTTCCCCGGGAGCGACTCGACCGCTCCCCGCAGCTCCAGCCCCAGGAGCGCCGCCAGCACGTTGCTGGGAGCCAGCCCGGAGGCGTGCGCCAGCTCGTCCACGTGCAGCGGCTCCGCCCGGAGCACGCCCCACACCTGGGCTTCCTCCGGGGAGAGACCCTCCGGCTCGGCGGCGGGGGACCGCGACCCGGCGGCGGGCGCGGCAGCGGCCGGCACCTCCTCCCGCGCGGCCGGGACCACCGGCCCCGGACGTCCGACGCCGCGCAGCTCCTCCAGGATGTCCTCCGCCGAGGTGACCAGGCGGGCACCGTCCTTGAGGAGCTGGTTGGTCCCTGCGCTCGCCGCGGAACCGATCGGCCCCGGGACGGCGAACACCTCCTTCCCCTGCTCCAGCGCATAGGAGACGGTGTGCTGCGCCCCGCTCTTGAGCCCCATCTCCACCACCAGCACCCCCTCGCTCAGCGCCGCGATCAGCCGGTTGCGGCGGGGGAAGTTGCCGGCCCGCGGCTCCTCGCCGGGCGGGAGCTCCGAGACCAGGAGCCCGCGCTCCCGCACCGCCTGGAAGAGCAGGGCGTTCTCCCGGGGATAGACGACGTCGATCCCGTGTCCCAGCACCCCGATCGTGGTCTCGCCGGCGTCCAGCGCCGCGGCGTGCGCGGCCGCGTCGATCCCCCTGGCCATCCCGCTCACGATCAGGTACCCCGCCCGCGCCAGGTCGGCGCTCAACCGGGCAGCGGCCTCCCGTCCGTACGGCGTAGGCTCGCGCGTCCCCACGATCGCGATCCCCGGCCGCCCCAGCAGCTCCAGGTTACCCGTGGCAAAGAGGAGGAACGGTGCGTCGGGGAGGCGGCGGAAGGCGGCGGGATACGCCAGGTCGTCCGGAGTGATGGCGACGGCGCCCATCCGGTCCAGCCGCTCCAGCGCCTTACGGGTCCGCTCGCGTCCCTCCGTCGTGGACGCCGCGGCCACCCGGCGCACGATCTCCGCGCCGAACCCGGGGAGCGCCCTCAGCTCCTCCGCCGGCGCGGCGAGCACCCGTTCCGCCGAGCCGAAGCGCCGCAGAAGGAGGGCGAGGCGGGCGGGACCGACACCGGGAACCATCGCGAGTCCGAGGAGCGGCTCGAGGGCAGCGTGCGCGAGGGGCATAGGGAAGAGCGGTTCCGATTGGGGAATGACTTAAAAGATCAAGTTGCGGTGTCGGGCGCGTCCCCCGCTGGCGCGGGGGTTGAGGAGCTCCGGAGTGGTCCCACACCCTGAAGCCACCCCGGACGTCGACGGCTCAGGGCCGCCACTCCTCCGGCTCCTCCTCTTCCACCTTCCCCCGCTCCTCCGCGGCCGCCTGCGCCGCGTGCGTCCAGAGGCCCTCCAGGAGGGGCTCCAGCCCTTTCCGGGCCACCGAGGAGATCACGAACTGCCCCCAGGCCCCCTCCGCCTCCACCCGGGGAGCGGGCCACTCCGGCGGGAGCAGGTCCGCCTTGGTGAACACCACGCAGTGCGGCTTCTCGGCCAGCTCCTCGGAATAGCTCCGCAGCTCCGCGCGCAGCCGGTCGTACTCCTCCTGAGGCTCCAGCGCGTCGGCCGGGATCATCACCGCCAGCGTCCGCGTCCGCTCGATGTGCCGGAGGAACTGGAGCCCCAGCCCCTTCCCTTCGTGCGCCCCCTCGATGATCCCCGGGATGTCCGCCATCACGAAGGTCCGCCCCTCGGAGAGCTGCACCACCCCAAGGTTCGGCGTCAGGGTGGTGAACGGGTAGTCGGCCACCTTGGGAGTGGCCGCGGAGACGGCAGCCAGGAGCGTGGACTTCCCCGCGTTCGGCTCCCCTACCAGTCCCACGTCCGCGATCAGCTTCAGCTCCAGCTCGATCTGCCGCTCCTCCCCCTCCTCGCCGGGATCGAAGCGCCGTGGCGCCTGGTTGGTGGCGGTGGCGAAGCGAGCATTTCCGCGTCCCCCGCGCCCGCCCCGTGCGGCGATCACCTCGTCCCCCGGCCCGATCAGCTCTCCGAGGACCTCCGCCGTCTCCAGGTCGCGCACCACGGTACCCGGAGGAACGCGCAGCACCAGGTCCTCCCCGCTCCGGCCGGTCCGGTTGCCCCCCTGCCCCTTCTCCCCGTTCTCGGCGTGGTACTTGGTGCGGTAGCGGTAGTCGAGGAGGGTGGAGAGCTGCGGATCGGCGCGGAACACCACGCTCCCGCCCCTTCCGCCGTCACCCCCGTCCGGTCCGCCGAAGGGGATGAACGACTCGCGCCGGAAGCTGCTCGCCCCCTCGCCGCCCTTCCCGGCGCGCACGTGAATCACCGCGTGGTCCAGAAACATTGCCGCCTTCTCTCCCTCTCATCTCACCGTCGCGCCCGGTCCCGCACCTCCGTCCAGAGCTCCCGCACCCGCGTCGCCGCGGACCGGTCCAGGAACCCGCAGGCGATCTCCACCGCCCGGTCCACCTCGCCGGTTCCGGCGCCCGCGTTCAGCGCGCCACGCAGGTGCGAGTGGAGCTGGCGCGGCGTGTTCCACACCGCCAGCAGGGCGAGGATGCACAGCTCGCGCGTGGCAAGGTCCAGACCGGGGCGTCCGAGCACCCGCCCGTACCCCCCCTCCACCATCCAGCGGTCCATCTCCGGGTGGATGGCGGCCACGTTGGCGCGCAGCCTGGGGTAGTTGGCCCCGTACACCGTGGCGCACACCCGCTCGCCGCGCTCCTCCCAGGCGGCGCACGCCTCGCCCAGCGCCGGGGGCACGGGCCGGCCGCTCTCCTCCCGCCAGAGCCCC
>DATAAL010000366.1:0-6459 GCA_036260145.1 Longimicrobiaceae bacterium
AGCGCGATCTCCCCGTCGGTGGCCACCCGCACCCGACAGGCGATGCGGGCGGCGGCGAGAGCTTCCCGGACGGCCTCGCGCTCCGCCGGGTTCCCCACCCCGGCGAGCCCCGCGCAGAGCACCGCGGCCGGTCCCGCGAGCCCCGCCTCCCGTGCCGCGTCCTGCACCAGGGCGATCACGGTCTCCGCCGCCGCGGTGGGGTCGCGGGGATCCACCAGCCCCGCCGCTCCCTGGCGGCGGACCAGCTCCCGCCCCTCCTCGTCCGCGAGGGCGACAACGGTCTTGGTCCCGCCGCCGTCCACCCCCGCGAAGTACCGTCTGGACAACGCGGTGCTCCTTCTACCCCTGCGCTACGCCCCGGCTCATGCGGGGCGCAGCCCCCGCGCCCCGGCGGTCGGTAGCGCGGCGGTAGCGGGGGGGGGCCGCCAGCTCGCTGGTGGAGATCGTCTCCGCCGCCACCGGCTCTCCTCCCCTGCGCACCACGTACGCCTCCATGGCGAAGT
This sequence comes from Longimicrobiaceae bacterium, assembly GCA_036260145.1. Taxonomy (GTDB): domain Bacteria; phylum Gemmatimonadota; class Gemmatimonadetes; order Longimicrobiales; family Longimicrobiaceae; genus JAFAYN01. Next base: position 504 of record DATAAL010000366.1, read on the forward strand.
ACTCGGGGAGCCCGAGCCGGTCCACGATGCGCGCGGTGCCGGTGTTGCGCTCTTCCACCCGCTGCCAGAACTCGCGCTCGTCCTGCCCCGGGAACGGGGCCTTGTCCTTCTGGCTCTGGTGCTTGTAGATCGCCAGGATCTTGAGCCGCAGCTCTTCCTCGGAGAGGGGGACCAGGACATCCGCCTCCGACACCGGCCACTCCTGCCAGGCGCCCCGGTAGTACCAGATCTCCGGCTGCTCTCCGGAGTACTGCTCCAGGGCGCGGTGGACCGCCTCCATGCACATCCGGTGGGTCCCGTGCGGGTCGGAGAGGTCGCCCGCTACGAAGATCAGATCCGGCCGCTCGCGCTCCAGCAGCTCCAGGGTGATCTCCACGTCGCGCGGGCCGATGGGGTCCTTGCGCACCTTCCCCGTCTGGTAGAAGGGGAGGTCGAGGAAGCACGCCTGCTCGCGCGTCATCCCGAAGGTCTCGATCCCCGACACCGCCTCCGCCTCGCGGATCCGCCGCTTGATGTTCTGCACCTCGGGGATGTCCACCTCCCCCGGACGCTTGCTCTCGAGGAAGGTCTCGATGCGGTTGGTCAGCTCGGTGATCTGCCCGTCCGCCACGTGGAAGTCGCGGTCGAAGCGGCGCAGGAAGTCCAGGTAGCGCCGCACCTCGTGGTCGAAGACCGCGATGTTCCCCGAGGTCTGGTAGGCGACCACGATGTGGTTCTCGTTCTGGTGCAGCTTGTTGAGGATCCCCCCCATGGAGATCACGTCGTCGTCAGGGTGGGGGGAGAAGACGATGATCCGCTTCCCGCTGGGGAGCCGGCTCCTCCCGCGGATCTTGGAGAGGAGCGAGTTGAAGACCTCCCCGTTCAGCGGCCCCGCCGACCTGTAGCGGGCCACCAGGGAGGAGAGGTGGTGCTCCCGGTAGTCCTCGGTGTCCAGCTTGAGGATGGACTTGCCGGTGGCCTGGCTGAGCCAGATCACCGCCTCGATCTCCCGCTTCCGGTTCCACTGGACCTCGCCCACCACCCACGGCGTCTTGATCCGGGTCAGCTCCGCGGCGGCGGCGGGGTCCACGTAGAAGGCGGCGTGCGGGTGCTGCTGGAGGTAGGTGGCGGCCACGTCCGGGTCCGGCTCCCCCTCCACCGCCCGCTGCACGATCACCACCTTGTGCTCGCCGGTGGCGATCAGGGCCACCTCGCGGGCCTCCAGGATGGTGGCGACGCCCATGGTGATGGCCTCCATCGGGACGTTCTCCTCGCCGAAGAAGTCCGCCGCCGCGTCGCGCCGCGTCACCGTGTCCAGGGCGATCAGGCGGGTGCGCGACTCGATCCCCGAGCCCGGCTCGTTGAAACCGATGTGCCCGGTCTTCCCGATCCCCAGGATCTGGAAGTCGATCCCGCCGTGGTCCCGGATGGCCTGCTCGTAGGCCGCGCAGTGCGCCTCCACCTCCTCGCGGGCGATGTCGCCGCGGGGGACGTGCACGTTCTCCGGGCGGATGTTGATATGGTCGAAGAGGTTCTCCCACATGTACCGGTGGTACGAGTGGATGCTCTTCGGATCCATCGGGTAGTACTCGTCCAGGTTGAAGGTCGCCACGTCGGAGAAGTCGAGCCCCTCCTCCCGGTGCATCCGGATCAGCTCCCGGTAGATCCCGATGGGGGTGCTCCCGGTGGCGAGGCCGAGGACCGGGGGCGCCCCGGCCTCCCGCTTCGCCCGCATCACCTCCGCGATCCGCCGCGCGACGGTGCGGGCGATCTCGTCGTAATCCACGATCACCACCGGGACGCGCTCTCGCACTTGCGCCATGATATCTTCACCTCACGGGTAGATCTGGACTCCGGTCTTCCCTGGACAGGGCGGGGCGGCTGCCCTGGCTGCGAGCATAAGGCATGCCCCGCCGCGCCCCGCGCGCCTCACCGGCGGACTTCCCAGTCCACCAGCGGCGCGTCCAGCACCGACTCCTGCACCGCGTCGGCCACGGCGCGGCGGAGGGGGACCTGCTTCTGGTTGCTGCTGGTGGGGTTCACCCGGTTGGTGAGGAGCACCACGAACACCCCCCGCTCCGGGTCCACCCACAGGGAGGTCCCGGTGTACCCGGTGTGCCCGAAGCTGCGCGGGCCGAAGAAGCGCCCGGCGCTGGACTGCCCCGACGGGGTGTCCCACCCCAGCGCCCGGCTCGATCCCCGCCCCTGAGGCGCCGTCCACCGCGCCAGGGTCTGCGGCTTCACGATCCGAACGCCGTTGTACTCCCCGCCGTTCAGGAGCATCTGCGCGAAGACCGCCAGGTCGCGCGCGGAGGAGAAGAGCCCCGCGTGCCCGGCGACCCCCCCCATCGCCCAGGCGTTGGGGTCATGCACGCTCCCCCAGATCAGCCCGCCGCGGGTGGTGTCCACCTCGGTGGCGGCGATCCGCGGGCGGAGCGCGGGGTCCGGGTTGAAGCCGGTGTCGCGCATCCCCAGCGGACGCCAGATCCGCTCCTCCACGAAGCGGTCCAGCGTCTGCCCGGTGATCCGCTCGATCACCAGCTGCGCCAGGATCAGGTCCCAGTCGCTGTAGATGGTCTGCGTCCCCGGGGCATATCGGAGGGGACGACGGTTGATCTGCTCCAGGTACTGCTCGCGCCCGCGGAACTCCCGGTAGAGCGGAGCGAACGCCTCGAAGCCGCCGCTGTGGGTGAAGATCATCCGCACGGTGATCCCCGCCTTGGTGGAGTCGCCCAGCTCCGGAAGGTACGAGGCGACGGTCCGGTCCAGCTCCAGGCGCCCCTCCTCCTCCAGGATCATCGCCGCCGTGGTGGTGGCCACCACCTTGGTCAGCGACGCCAGGTCGAAGAGGGTGCTGTCGGTGACCTCCGGCGCCCCCGGCGCCCAGTCCACGCTCCCGTAGCCGCGGAGGTGCACCAGCCGTCCGTGGCGCCCCACCGCGATGGAGATCGCGGGGGCGGTGCGGTCGGCGATGGCAGCCCGGGCGATGGAGTCCAGCCGCTCCGGGAGCGCTCGGGCCATCCCGACCTCCCGGGGGGCGGCGGGGACCAGGGTGGGGACCAGGGGGAGCCTGGGATCGGGAGCCATGGCGGGGGGCGGGGGGACGCAGGCGGCCAGGCCGAGGAGCGCCGCGACAGCCGGGGCGAGACGCGGCCTCACCGGGTCCCTCCCGTGGCGGCCTCGCGGCGGAGCCCGGCGCCCAGCGCGTGATGCGGCGGGAGCGAGACGGGGAGCCGGCCCCGGATGGGGATCTCCCCGCGCAGGGCGTGGGCGGCGGCCCGCTGCGCCACCTCCGCCCTCCCCCACGCCAGCAGGTAGGCGGGGACGGAGGGGAAGAGGTCCAGCAGGTACGGGCTCCCGAAGGACACCGCGACCACCGGCTTCCCCGCGCGCGACAGCCGCTCCACCACCCCGGCGACCCCGCCCCCCGCCGCGACGGAGCCCTTGCGGTCGCGCGGCGCCACGTACAGTGACACCACCACGGCATCCGCCGAGTCCGCCTGCGCCTCGATCCCCGCGAGGTGCTCGCCCCCCGCGCGGTCGTCCACGCGGGCGCTCCGGAGCACCACGCCGGCCGCCGCCAGGGCGCGGTCGAACTCGCGCCCGGCCGCGGGATCGGTCTCGTCGGTGTAGGTGACGGAGAGGATCCGGGCGGTGCCCTTCGCCAGGGGGACCAGGTTCCGCGCGTCGCGGACCAGGGTCAGCGAGCGCTCCGCCACCCGCCGCGCCACCTCCGTGTGCGCGCGGACCCCGACGATCCGGTCGATCGCGTCCAGCTCCACCTGCCGCTCCCGGTGCACCCCGACGCGCGCCTTGGCCTCCAGGAGCCGGCGGACGGAGGCGTCGATCCGACCCTCCGGGACCCGCCCCGCCTCCACCGCCCGCGTCACCACGCCGATGGCGCTGCGCACGTCCGAGGGCATCAGCAGGATGTCGGCGCCCGCCTCCAGCGCGCGGACCAGCGCCTCGTCCCGGCCGTATTTCAGGTTCACCCCGGCCATATCCATGGCGTCGGTGATGACCATCCCCCGGAACCCCATCTCCTCCCGCGGGATGCGCCCCATGAAGAGCGGGGAGAGCGTCGCCGGGGGAGCGTCCGCCCCCTCCACCCCGGTCACCGCGATGTGGGCGGAGAGGATCCCGTCCACCCCGGCGTCCACCGCGGCGCGGAAGGGACGCAGCTCCACCGCGTCCAGCCGGGCGCGGTCCGCGGCGACCACCGGGAAGGCGATGTGCGAGTCGGTCCCGGTGTCCCCGTGACCGGGGAAGTGCTTGGCCGCGGTCATCAGTCCGGCGGAGCGTGCCCCGCGGATGAACGCCGCGCCCAGCCGCCCCACCCGCTCCGGGTCCTCTCCGAAAGAGCGGATGTTGATGATGGGGTTGGCGGGGTTGGAGTTGACGTCCATCACCGGGGCCAGCGTCATGTGGATCCCCACCGCGCGCCCCTCGATCCCCGTGATCCTCCCCATCTCCTCCGCCAGCCGCTCCGACTCCTCCGGCTCCACCGCCCCCAGCGCCATGACGCGCGGGAAGTTGGTTCCGCCCCCCTGCGGGAGGAGCTCGGGAAGGGCGTAGATGTTGGAGAGCCGCATCCCCGGACCGTTCTCCATGTCGGCCATGACGAAAAGCGGGACGCGCGCCCGGCGCTGCAGCTCGTTGAGCTTGGCTGCCTGGCTGTGCGGGAGCCCGATGGAGACGATCACCCCGCCCACCCGGTCCTCCTCCACCCACCGCAGGGCCCGCTCCAGCTCGGGCGAGTCCACGGCGGCGTACTCCCCGCCCACCCAGGGGACCACGAGCTGCGCCACCTTCTCGCGGAGTGAGAGGGAGGCGAGGGTGCGCTCCACCCACCGCCGGTCGGCGTCCGACAGCCCGGGCGCGAGGGCGGGACGCGCCGGGGCCGGGGCGGCCGGTCCCCGCGCCGGGGCGCAGGCGGCGAGCGCCAGCAGCACTGCCAGGCGCCGGGAGGAAGCGGACGAGCGGTGCGAGCGCGGCATCGGGTCGCGGGCGAAGGGAATGGGCCGGTTTTCGGTATCGTACGCGGCATAGGAAAAGGCGTCAAGGCGGGATTCCCGCACGGCGGGTGTTTCGGGAGTCCGCGCCACGCAATAGCTTGTCGGGGTCCTCCGCACCTCCGCACCGGAGAGCCGATGAGAACTCTTCCGCTCCTTCTCGCGCTCGTACCTGCCTGCGTCCGGGCTGCCGGAACCCCTCCGCCAGCCCCTTCCCCGCCCGGCGCCGTCCGCCCGGGGATCGAGGTCTTCGCCTCGAGCCCACCCGCCGCCCTGCAGGGGAAGCGGGTGGGGCTGATCACCAACCACACCGGGGTGGACCGCGCCGGGACCAGCTCCATCGACCGGCTGGCTGCCGTGCCGGGGATCACCCTGGTGGCGCTCTTCGGGCCGGAGCACGGGATCCGGGGGACCGCCGCCCCCGGGGAGAAGGTCGAGTCCGGGAGGGACGAGCGGACGGGGCTCCCCGTCCACTCCCTCTACGGCCAGACGCGGAAGCCCACCCCGGAGATGCTGCGGGGGATCGACGCCCTCCTCTTCGACATCCAGGACATCGGGGCGCGTCCGTACACCTACGTCTACACCATGGCGCTGGGGATGCAGGCCGCGGCCGCGGCGCGCATCCCCTTCGTGGTGCTGGACCGCCCCAACCCCATCGGCGGCACGGCGGTGGAGGGGAACCTGCTGGACACGGCGTTCGCCACCTTCGTGGGGATGTACCCGATTCCCGTGCGGCACGGGATGACGGCCGGGGAGCTGGCGCGATTGTTCAACCGGGAGTTCGGGATCGGGGCGGATCTGACGGTGATCCCGGTGGAGGGGTGGCGGCGGGACGACTGGTTCGACGAGACCGGGCTCCCCTGGCTCCCGCCCTCACCCAACATCCCGCGCCTGGAGTCGGCCATCCACTACCCGGGGACGGTGTTCTTCGAAGGGGTCAACCTGTCCGCGGGGCGCGGGTCCAG